>JBEKVU010000277.1:0-6083 GCA_049513775.1 Candidatus Acidiferrum sp. | reverse complement strand
CCGTGCTGCAGTACTTCATCTCGACGCACGGCGCGCGTAAGGGTCTTGCCGACACCGCTCTGAAGACCGCGGACTCCGGCTACCTCACGCGCCGTCTCGTCGATGTCGCGCAAGACGTGATCATTAACGAGCGCGATTGCGGCACCTCGGACGGCATCTTCGTCGAACCCATCGTCGAAGCCGGCGTCGAAGTCGAACCGCTGCGCGACCGCATCGTAGGCCGCGTCTCGCTCGACAAGATCAAGGACTTCGAAGGCACGGTCATCGTCGACGTCAACCAGGAGATCACCGAAGAGCTGGCCAACCAGGTGCAAGGCGCGGGCATTGAGCGCGTTCGCATCCGCTCGGTTCTGACTTGCGAATCCCGCCGCGGCGTTTGCGCGCTGTGTTACGGTCGCAACCTCGCTTCGGGCCGCATGGTCGAACTCGGCGAAGCGGTCGGCGTCATTGCCGCGCAGTCCATCGGCGAACCCGGCACCCAGCTCACCATGCGCACGTTCCACATCGGCGGAACCGCCACGCGCGTCTCCGAGCGCTCGACGCTCGAAGCCCGCAACAACGGTGTCGTCAAGTTCGTGGACCTCAAATTCGTCGAGGGCCGTGGCGGCACTTCCATCGCCATGAATCGCTCCGGCTTGATCGCCATCGTGGACGAAAAAGCCCGCGAAAAAGAGCGCTATCACGTGGTTTACGGCGCGCGTCTTCGCGTCGTCGACGGCGAACATGTCACACACGGCCAAATCCTGGCCGAGTGGGATCCGTTCACCTTCTCGATCCTCACGGAAACCGCGGGCTCGATTAAGTTCGACGACCTGCGCCCGGGTTTGACGATCGAAGAGCAAGTCGACGAAGTCACCGGCCTTTCGCAGGACGTGGTCACCCTGCCACCGGGCGACGAGAAACATCAGCCCGCGATCCTGGTCCGCGATTCGAGCGGCAAGGTTCGCAAAAAGTACCTCATGCCTTCGCGCGCCCACTTGATGGTCAAGGATGGCGACGAAGTGCAAGCCGGAGACGTGCTCGCGAAAATTCCGCGTGAAACCACCAAGACCAAGGACATCACCGGTGGTCTCCCGCGCGTGGTCGAACTCTTTGAAACTCGCAAGCCGCGCGACCCGGCGGTCATCAGCGAAATCGACGGCAGCGTGCGCTACGGCGACATCGCCAAGGGCATGCGCAAGATTTACGTTGAAAGCGAAGACGGCAAGACCACCAAGGAATATTCGATTCCTCGTGGCGTCCACATCAACGTTCAGGAAGGCGATCGCGTCAAAGCGGGCGAAGCCCTCATTGACGGTCCTCTGAACTTGCACGATTTGCTGGCCGTACTCGGCGAGAAGTTCACCCAGGCGTACCTGGTAAACGCGATTCAAGAGGTTTACCGCTTGCAGGGCGTGAACATTAACGACAAGCACATTGAAACCATTTCCCGGCAGATGATGCGCTGGGTCAAAGTGGAAGACGTCGGCGACACGCCGTTCCTCCTCGAAGAGCAAGTGGACAAGTTCCGTTTCCGCGAAGAGAACGATCGCGTCATCGCCGAAGGTGGCCGCCCCGCAACCGGGCGTCCGCTGCTCTTGGGAATCACCAAGGCGTCGCTCTCGACCGACTCGTTCATCTCGGCAGCCAGCTTCCAGGAGACCACCCGCGTCCTCACCGAAGCGGCCGTCGCCGGCAAGGTGGACTACCTCCGCGGCCTCAAGGAAAACGTCATCATGGGCCGCCTGATCCCGGCCGGAACCGGACTCGAGCACTATCGCAGCATTCAGTTGCTGACGGAAATGCCCGCCCCGGCGCCGCAAGAGGAAATCCCGGAAATCGCCGAGCTCACCGCCGAAGAGGCCGCCGCTCTCGACTTCCTCAACAAAGACAGCGAAGCCGACGCCATCTCCGAAGGCTAATCGGCGAGTTCGAATCGCGGCTTTTGTAGTGGCGAATCATCTTTGGATTCGCCCGACCCCAGGAGCCAAAGCGATTGGCAGCGAGAAAGCAGAAAGACGGCGCCCTGGCCACGGCCAGGACGCCGTTTTCGTTGTTGCCGAGCAAGTTCGATAGCTTCGAGGTGAAAGTCCTCTTCACGGCCTGATAGAGGCGAAGTGATAGCGAAGCGCAAGGGCCCTGCCGAGAGGCGAGGCCTGAAGGAAGCGCGGAGCAAACATGCGGGCCGATGGACAAGAACTGGATTTGAGGCCTAGGGTGCCGGGCGAGCGGGCCACTGACCGCGTAGCCCAACACCCCTCAAGCAATGGGAAGTACGGCCAGCCACGGTACCGACAGCTACGCCAACGCGGGGTTGGCGAGGACCTCGCTGCATCCAACGGGCGTCCGGTGGTGTGGCAAGGAAGTGACCGCTCCCCCTATACCGATTTATTCGCCAACATGTTCACCGATAGTATCGAGGTATCCTTGAGGCACGTCCTCCGCTTCTTCCATTGCCCCATCCAAATCATCGTTCCTACAATGGATACAGACTCTTGCTCGGCAGCTCTCGCGATTTTCCCGCTCGCGTGCGCGTGCCTTAATCCATGCCCGATAACGATAAGCGCGCCTCCTTGCCCCCGGACGGCTCCGTGAACACGGAAGCCCGCCTCACCATTTCCGCCCGCCTCGAGCACTTCGAGCGGCGTCAAGGCGAACTGTGGCGCCTCACTTTTTTCGTTCTCCTGTTACTCGCCATCGTTTTTGCCTGGATGTCCTGGGACAGCCTCAGCGCCATGGCCGGCAAGAAGGCCTTGCCCATAGGCCTGATCACCCTGATCGTGCTCTTCGTCGCCTACATCTGGAAACGCACCCAGGAAATCTCCGAGCTGCGCGGCATTGTCCGCGGCATCGAACAGCGCGATTCCGCGCCCCCCAGCGAAAAGCAGCTCGACCAACTCTTCGAAGTCATTGCCCGGTCGCAGCAGGGCTATCGCGATCTGATCGACTCTTTTGACGATGTCCTTGTCGCCCTCACTACGGAAGGCGAAATTCGCTCCGTTAACCGCAGTTTCGCCGACCTCGTCGGCGTCCCCTTCCAGCAAATCATCGGCAAACCTTTGAGCGAGTTCGTCCAGCAGGTGGACGGCGACGGCCCGGAAATGGCGCGCCGTGGCTTCCCGCGTTTTCTCGAACGCCGCACTTGGACCGGAGTCGTGCAAGTCCGCTTCAAAAATCAGAGCCACATTTACTATTTCGACTGCACTGCGCACGCCATGACCCGCGCGGACAAAGTCCACGGCATCACCGTTCTCGCCCGGGACATTACCGCGCTGCGCAAGAACGAAGCCCGCTTTACCGAGCTCTTTGAAACTCTGCAAGAAGGCATCTATGTCGCTACCCCCTCTGGCGCCGTCTTAGATGTCAATCCCGCGCTCGTGCGCATGCTCGGCTACGACTCCAAAGCCGAACTCCTTGCGCGCTCCGTTCCGGAGCTCATTACCGATCGGAGCGAACGCAAAGCCCTCAAGGACGAAGTTGAGAAGGCTCCCACGCCGCAGGGCCGTGAAATCACCCTTACGCGCAAGGACGGCAGTACCATCGTGTGCCTCAATACCGCTACCGCTGTCCGCAGTCCGTCTGGTGACGTCGTCCGCTATCAAGGCTCGGTGATGGATATTACCGAGCGCCGCGCCATGGAGCGTCGTCTCCATCAGCAGCAGGAATTCGCTCGCCGCCTCGTGGACAGTTTCCCGGACCTCATCCTCGTTGTGAACGCTGCCGGTGCCTACACCTTTGTAAGTCCGCGCGTTCGCGAAGTTTTGGGTTACGAGATTGAGGAAACTCATGAGATGGTCCTCGGTGGCCGCACCCATCCGGACGATCGCGTTGCACTCGATTCCGTCTATCGCGATGTGCTGGATGGCAAGAAGGTTTTTGCGTCCCTCGAACTTCGCGTGCGTCACAAGGATGGCGAATGGCGTCGCTTGCTGTGCCATTTCAGCCCGCTTTCCGACGAACGCGGACAAATCGAAGGCGTGGTCATGTCTTGCCGCGACGTCACCGAGCTAAAACGCCTTGAAGAGCAGCTCATTCAGGCGGAAAAGCTGGCCGCTATGGGTCAGATGCTCGCCGGCGTGGCGCACGAACTGAACAATCCGCTCACCGCCATCCTGGGCGTGACGGAACTGCTGCGGGAACGCGAAGGCTTTGACGACCCAGCCAAGCGTCAGCTTGAGCTCACGCATCGCCAGGCCCGCCGCGCCGCCCGCATCGTGCAAAATTTGCTGGAGTTCGCGCGCCCCGCCTCGCCGCAGAAAAAGCCTCTCGACGTCAACAGCCTCGTAGAACGCACCCTGCAGCTTCACGAGCATTCCCTGCGCCGCAACAACGTGGTCGTGGATTTCACGCCGCAGCCCGATCTCCCCGGCGTCATCGGCGACGGCAATCAGCTCATTCAAATTTTCCTCAATCTCATCACCAACGCCGAACAGGCCATTCGCGAGGTCCGCGAAACCGGTCGCATCCAAATCCGTCTCTCGCAATACGCCGGAAAGATTCTTCTCACCGTCCAGGACGATGGCGTGGGCATCCGCCCCGAAGCGCTGCCGCGCCTTTTTGATCCGTTCTACACCACCAAGCGGCCCGGCGGCGGCACCGGTCTCGGCCTGAGCATTTGCCTCTCGATTATCAAGGAACACGGCGGCACCATCGAAGCCGAGGCCCTTCCGGCCGGCGGCTCGGCTTTCACGGTTTATCTTCCCGTTGCCACCAGCGGCCCGGTTCCGCCCATGGTGGATTCCGGCACCGTCTCGCTCGATCCCGATCCTTCAATTGGCGAGGCCTTCAAGGATCGCGCCATCCTTGTATTGGACGATGAAGAAAGCATCCGCATGCTTCTCGAGGAAGGTCTCTCGACGCACGGATTTAGTGTCGATACCGCGGCCACGCCGGATCAGGCGCTCGCGCTCGCACGCCGTCGCAGCTATGACGTTCTTTTGTGCGACCTGAACCTCAGCACTGGAGGCGCGGTGGTCAACGGCGCGGGCGCCGCCGACCTCGTGCTCGCCGCCTCGGGCCCGCGCAAACCGGTGGTCGTGTTCATGACCGGCGAACTTTTAGAATCAACCAACGGCAACGGCGCCGTCACGGCCCGCCGTCTGCAAAAACCCTTTCGCATTTCCGACGTACTGGCCGTGCTGCGCGAAATCGCCTGGTCCGAACCGACGGTGTAGCGGCGGCCTTTTGTTTACCGCGATCTTCGAGGGGGCGAGCGCCATCATCCCGCTATTTCCCCGCGTCCACCCCAAAATCCCACACAAAATAGTTCAACCCGTCCGGCAAAACCTCCGCCAGCACATACTCCCCGGGCGCCAGCGATTCACTCAGGGTATACCGATACACCCAAGGTGCCACGTCCCACCTCTGCATCGCCACAATGTTCACATCCGTGCCTATCCGCTCGCCAAAGAGCGAATGGATTGACTCAATCTCCCGCTTTCCGCTTTTCACGGAGGCGCGCACCAGCTCGAGCTCGGGCCCCGATTCGCTATTGTCCACGCTGTTCACCAGCGGCCCTCGCCGATCTGGATCGGGTGGCGGTTCGCGCAAGAAAAACTCCAGCGGCTCCGTGCGCAGTACGATGCGAAAGTTGGCGTGCGATCCCGGAATCACGATGTTGCGTTTGCTGGGCACGATGGGGATCGGCGAGATCACCTGTTCGATCACCCGTTTTTTGTCCAGCTTTGCTTGCAAATTCACAGGCTCCAGCTTCGAGGCCGTTTTACCTTGCACCGCGAATACTCCCTCACCGCTCGGCAAAAAAACTCCCGCCCCCACGCGCAAGCTGGCATCGACGTCTGTGGGCACCTCTGCCGCGCTCTCCACTTGCTGTTGGTGTACGTTTTTCACCAGGCTGTTGGCCGCCGCCTGATCCGCCGCGGCAGCCTTGGCGGTGGCGTCCCAATCGACCATCGCTGCGGGAATCTCCTCCCACGCACCGCGCTCCGCGCTCAAATAACGTACCCGCTCGCCGTTTCGCTCGTAGGAACGCACCAATTGAAAGCTGCCATCCTTTAACACCAGCTTCTGCCCGCGAATTGCCGCCGGCATTGCCGCAGGCTGGTCCGCCTGTTGCGCCCGCAAATCACGCGTCATTAGAAACG
>JBEKVU010000276.1:0-6114 GCA_049513775.1 Candidatus Acidiferrum sp. | reverse complement strand
AAGCGTAGTGGCCTGGGCACGACCGTCGCTCGGCGCGGGCGCTGCGTCCGTCGTCAGTGGGAGCACGCCTGGGGCAAGTGGCTCCGCTTTCAAATTTGGCGAGGCTACGCTCGGCGTGGGCGAGGAGTTGGCCGCGGTATGCGACGGGAGATGACTTGCGATTGCTGGCGGCGTTCCCGCGGATTGGTTGAGTGGGGCCGCGACGGCATCCGGCGAACTGTCGCCAGCAAGCGAAGGGACATTGGCCAGCGTCGAGGGCAGGAGAATCGCCGCGCTGGCGCTAACGCTCGGAGTGGCTGCGCTGGCGCCGCTGGACGAACCGGTTGTCGATGGATTTCCCGTGCCGCTTGGCGCCGCGGCGGACTGCGACGTGATTTGCGACGTTGATCGGGACGTTGATTGCGACGTTGATTGCGATGTTGCGCTGGAGGACGCTGCAGATATCGGTGAGGCTATTGCCGCTACGCCCAAGGACGGGGACGGTGTTTGCGTGGCAATGGATTGCACAGCGAGCGGCACGCTCGCGAGGAAAAGCGGCGCCGCCGGAGCTGGCGAGGTTCCAAGGGATACTGCTGGCCGAACGGCAACGGTCGCAGTTGATGGCGGCGCGATGGCAGCGGGCGCGCGCGATGGCGGAGCGGCAGGGGCGGGAGGAGCCGGGGTTGGAAGATGCGGCGCGGCGGGCTTTGCTGGAGCAGCAGATGGGGGCAGCGCGGGGACGAAAGTTGCGGTCAAAGCCGGCGGAGCGATTGCAGCGGCCAAGGACTTCGCGGGTTTTGCGTTTTTTGTGGCGCTCGAATTTGCCGGGACGTTGGCGTGCGCGGTTTCTGAAGTTGTTGGGGGCTGATCGGCATCGCTGGAGCGCTCGAGAATAGCGCGGACCAATCCCGCAAATGTAAGAGGTGCCGAATACGAAACTGCGGACGAACCGCCGGGTGCGGCGGAGTTGGCGGCAATCACGGAGGCGGAAGATGACGAAACGCCGAGCTTGGCCGCCGATGCGTTGACGGGCGGCGGCGCTTGCAATGACAGAGCGTTCGGGATGGCGACAGTTTCCATGCGTGGCGGCGGACCGCCGGGAGGGATGGATGCAAGCGGCAGACCAATGGGGAGGGCGTTCGCCCGGCGATGGATTGAGCGGCGGAGCGCTGAGAACAAAGAGGATAGTTTTTCGCGCTGGTGCACGAGGGCGGGCAGCGAAGAAATTGGAACATAAGAGGCGGCACGATTTGCCGACTGCCCGGCAAGGATTAGTCGCGAGGATTGAGGAACTCACGGATGAGGAAGGCTTCGTCGGTGCGCTGCTGCTGGCGGCGAGCTTGTTTTAATTTGTAGAGCTCTTCCTGGCGGTCGCGGAGGCTTTCGAAGACTTCGCGGCGTTGGCGGGCTTCTTGGTAGATTTTCAGCTGTTCAAGGCGGTGGCGCTCGGCATCCTGCAGCTGCGCTTTGACGCGATGGATGGCGCGAAGCGCGGCGTCGTCGCAGAGGGCGCGGAAGTGCAGTTGCGCACCGGAGGAGAACAGCTCCATTTCGTCGAGCGCGGCGCGGCGCTGGGCCACATCGGCTCGCTGCATTTTTTCTAGCGTGGCGCGCAGCCGCGCGACGATGGCGGCGATGGCGAGGAGGCGCTGCTCTTCCTGGTGCTCGAGGCTGCGGCGCAGGCGGAGGACGGATTGCAATGCGTAGCGAAAGGCCATGAGTGGTTATCCGGGCAACTCTTGCAAGGCGGCCAGCGTTTTGTTGAGGGGCGCGACGTCGGTTTTTTTCTGTTGCAGGAATGCGTTGATCGCGGGGAGCGCGGCGATGGCGCGGTCGAGCAGCGGGTCGGCCCCTTTTTGGTACGCGCCGACGCGGATTAAATCTTCGGACGTGGTATAGGCGGCGAGCAATTGGCGGATGCGCCGGGCTTTTTCAATGTGCGCGACCGAACAGACGGCGGGCATGAGACGGCTGAGGCTGTCGAGCACGGAGATGGGCGGGTAGTGGCCTTGGGCGTTGAGGCGGCGGTCGAGCATCACGTGGCCATCGAGAAGCGCACGCACGGCGTCGACCAATGGATCTTGCTCGTCGTCGCCTTCCATCAAGACGGTGTAAAAGGCGGTAACGCTACCGCCGCTGTAATTTCCGGCGCGTTCGATGAGGCGGGCAAGCAGCGTGAATACCGAGGGCGTATAACCTTTCGCGGTGGGCGGTTCGCCGGCGGCGAGGCCGATTTCGCGCTGGGCCATGGCGAAGCGTGTGAGCGAGTCCACCACGAGCAAAACATTCTTGCCCTGCGCGCAAAAATATTCCGCGACGGTGGTGGCGGCAAGCGCCGCGCGAATGCGCAAGAGCGGAGATTGGTCGGAGGTGGAGACAACCACTACGGAACGCGCGAGGCCGGCGGGGCCGATGGCTTCCTCGAGAAATTCGCGGACTTCGCGGCCACGCTCGCCGACTAGCGCGAGGACGGTCATGTCCGCGGAGGTGGCGCGCGTCATCATACCGATGAGCGTGCTCTTGCCGACGCCGCTGCCGCCAAAAATCCCCACGCGCTGACCGCGGCCGCAGGTGATCAAGCCGTCGATGGCGCGGATGCCGCAGCCGAGGGCTTCGCGAATCGGAACGCGTTCGAGCGGTAGCGGAGCATTGTTTTGCAGCGGCCAATATTCGCGCGCGCGGTAGCGGCCGAGGCCGTCGATGGGTTTACCAGAGCCGTCGATGACGCGGCCCAGCAAGGCCGGGCCGACGCGCAAGGCCGGCTGCGTGCCGCGCGTTACGATGCGGTCGCCGTAGCGAATACCGCTGGGGCGCTCGAGCGGCATGGAGAGCACGGTACGGCCGCGGAAACCCACGATTTCGCCGGAAAATGTTTGCCCGCCTTCGGTCACAATGGCGCAGCCTTCGCCCACGGAGCACAGCGGCCCTTCGGATTCGACGAGATAGCCCACCGCTTTGGTGACGCGCCCGGTCCAGCGCAGCGTGGAAAATTCCTCCAGCCGGCGAAAGTAGGGTTGTAGCAACGAGCTCGGCAACAACGAGCGAGGCATCAGCGCGCGCTCGGCCGTTGCTCCAGCAGATCGAGAAAGCCTTGTTCGATTTCTTTGAGGTGCGTTTCGAGGCTCACCAGGGTGCTGCCCATTTCGGTTTCGAGCGCGCACTCACCGCGCTTGAGTTGCGGATCGCCCACCAAGTCCGGCGCGGGATGGCCGTTGGTGTTGTGAGCAAAATGTTCGTTCCAAAAATGTATATCGTCGGGATGGGCGCGCAGGCGGATGTGCGTGCCCCCGTCGAGCTTATCGAGCGCCACGTGGACCATGCCGGTAAGCAACAGCGGATCGAGCTGCGCTTCGCGATGCAAAATCTTGCGCGCGATGGCCAACGACAGTTGCACCACTTCCGGCTCGATGCGGGCAAAATAACTGGCGCGCTCGGCTTTGAAAGCTTCCAGCGCCGCGATCACTCCGCCGCGCTCGGCCGCAGCTCCTGCGGCGAGGTCGGCGCGAGCGCGCTTTTCGCCCTCCTCGACGCCGTGGGTCAGGGCGTCGCGCTCGCGCTGTTCGGCGACGGTGCGCAACACAGCGGTTTGCGCGTTCCAGAAGATCGCTTCTTCTCCGGCGACGTTGCTCGGGGTCTCACCGCTCGTTGTGTACAGAAACGGTTCGCTGGCCACTTCTTGCCGCTGCGTGCCCGCTCGCTCAGACAACATAGGATTCCCCCTGTTCGGCTTTCAGCGCGAGTTTGCCTTCACCTTCAAGGCGCCGCGCCGTGTTGATCACTTCCTGCTGCGCGGTGCTCACGTCTTTGCTGCGCATCGGTCCAAGCGCTTCCATGTCTTCTTTCATCATCTCCACGGCGCGCGACGACATGCACTTGAAAAAATGATTACGCAGATCGTCTGAAGCGCCTTTGAGCGACGCGGCCAGAGTTTTCTTGTCCACCTGGCCGAGCAGCTCGCGCATGCCCACATCCTGCACATCGAGAAAATCTTCAAACGTGAACATCAGGTTGCGGATGGAGGTGGCCAGCTGCGCGTTGTCCTGCTCCACGGTTTCAAGAATGCTACGCGTGGATTCCTGGTCGATCTGGTTCAGCAAATCGGCCACGGCTTTTACGCCGCCGTAGGCGTGACGGCGCTGCTGCCCGAGGCTCAGCAGCCGCTTGTGCAACACCATGGCGATCTTCTTGACCATCTCCGGCGAAAATTGCCGCATCTGCGCCAGCCGCTTGACCGCCTGCGCGCGAATTTTCTCCGGCAAGAGCATCAACACGTTACGCGCCACGCGCAGGTTCAAGTGCGCTAGCACCAAGGCAATGGTTTGCGGATGCTCGCCTTGAATGAACTTCGCCAGTTGCTGCGGATCGGTTTTCTGCAAGGCATCGAGATTCTGTGTGCTGGCTTCGCGCTCGCGGTTGACGTCGTTGAGCATGATGCGCGCGCCTTCCGAGCCAAACGCCTTGGTCAGAAAGCGGTTCGCGCAATCCTGTCCGCCTTGTCCGAGCACCGCTTCGTTCTGCGTTAAACGGTGGTACTCGAGCAACACTTTGGACGCCGCTTCCGGAGCGACGAATTCGAGTTCCGCGATCTCCTGCGTGATGGCGCGTACCGTGCTTTCCGGCAAGGTTTTGTATACCGACGCAGCTATTTCTTCGCCCATCAACACCATCAGAATGGCTGCCTTGCGCGGGCCGTTTAGCGTTTCTAAGGTTTCCGTGCTCATCGCGCTCCCTAGGCTTCACCCATCCAGGTCTGAATGACGCGGCTGGCGGTCAATGGATCATCTTTAACGCGTGCCACCAACTCCCGCTGGAGCAAGACGGCCTCGGAAACCTGCGGCAAGCCACCTCCCGGCGCGGGCAAAACCGAGGCCAACGCGGGACTCAGCTCTCCGGCTAGAGACGCAACTCCGGCTCCGGCCATGGCTGGCACGCCCACCACCGGAGGATGCAGCATGTGCAAAACCTGGTTCTTCACCGGCCGCAGAATCAGCAGATAGACCATCAAGAAAAGCAGCAGCAGGCCCGCGTAACGCAGCAAACCAGTCCAGCGCTCCGCGTAGTTCATGAATTTTTGTACTTTGCCCGGCGGCGTCGGCAAATCCACCACGGGGACCAGGAACGAGATGTTTTGCAGCGAGAATTGATCACCACGTTTGATGTCGAATCCCACCGCGGCTTTGGCCAACTCTTCAATCTGCTTCATCTCTGCCGGAGTGCGTTTGCGCCGCGTTTCCTGCGTCTTGCCGCTTTCGTTTTTTGTTTCGACGGCGTCGTCGACCAGAATCGCCGTGGCCACACGGCTGATGCGCCCCGCCGGTTCGAGGACATGGTGCGTGGTGCGGCTCACGGCAAAGGTTTTTGTTTCGCTGCGAATGGCCTGCGAGGAGGCCGCAGTCTTGGCTTGCGTGGCAGCCGCGGTGGTGCCCGCAGAGTTGGGCGTGTTGCTGGGCGTGCCCGGAATGCCACCCGGCGTGAGGTCGCCCGCAGTTTCATCGGAGGTTTGCGAACTCAGCACCGCGGTGTTTGTGGGATCGTAGAGTTCTTGCGTACTCTCTCCCGTGGTTTGGTCATAGTCGATGGTGATGCTGGATTTGATGTGCTCCGTGCCGACAATCGGAGCCAACGTCTGCACCACGCGTTCCGCCAGCGTGGTTTCCAGTTCTTGATCGCCAAGCACATTGAGCCCGTTGCGTCCGTGACCGGACACCGGCATTTGTCCGTCGGTAGTAACTACGGTGACGTTCATGGGCGAAAGATCGTCCCAGGCGCTGGACACCAGGTTGGCCACGGACGCGGAAATCGCATCCGTCAAACGCGTGCCGCGCAGCTTCAGCACGACCGCCGCTTTCGCCGGACGCTCGCGCTCGGTGAATAAGGAATCTCGCGGAAGCACCAGGTGCACGCGCACGGCTTCGACGCCATTCATGGTTTGAATGGTGCGTTCGAGTTCCGCTTCCAGCGCGCGCTGATAATTCACTTTCTCGGAAAAATCGCTACCCGACCAATTCGGTTTGTCAAACAACTCGAAACCCATCCGCCCGCTGGCCAGCGGCCCTGCCGAAGCCGATTGCACACGCGCGCGATCGAGTTGGTCGCTGCGCACCATGACAGCGGTGCCGTCGGGACTGATTTCGT
>JBEKVU010000275.1:0-6118 GCA_049513775.1 Candidatus Acidiferrum sp. | reverse complement strand
GCGCCAAGTGTCCGCGCGCATCGAGGCGCGCTTGCCGGTGGTGATCTCCAGGGACTGCATGGCGGAAAAACGCTGCGTGATTTGCCGCACTCCGAGCCAGGAGATCAGCAGCACCACCACCAGGATGAGCGTGCCACCGGCCAGCAACTGCTTCCCCTCCGGCCGGCGCATGGCGAACCAGATCGCCAGGGCCAAAAACTCGACGCCGAAGCTGGCAATCCCACCGCGAGACGCGGCCAGCAGCAGCGCGCCCATCTGCAACACGGCAAACAAACCCACCACGACCAGCCGCTCGCGACGCACCTTGCCGATCAGCAGCGGTACTAGCGGAATAGGAATAAGTAACTCGGCAAATGCCGCGAAGTGGTTGCGGTTCACGTACGGCCCAAACGGAATGCCCCCAAAGCGCATCTCGCGAAACCAATAGATTTTTCCGTTGAACGTGAGGTGCTGCAAAATTCCGAAAGTCGACACCACGAACCCGAAAAACATGGCGAACCACACAAACTTTTTCCAGTCTTCCAGAGTGCGGAAGGCCTGCGCGGTGAGAAACAAGAGGATCACGTCGGCGAGCAGAAGCTGTAATTCGGTGCGCGTATTGTAGGCGTAAGCCGTCTTGTGAAAAACCCATTGGAAAGTAACCAAGAGGAAAAGCGCGCCGAGCGGAAGCAACAGCGGTGAAAGCACCACCTGCTCTTCGCTGCGGAAGTACACACGTCCGGCCCAGGCCACCAGAAGCAGCGCCACGCCGCTTTCGAGCACCGTGCGCGCCCAGTCTTCTACCCCTCCGTGCGCGGCCACGCCAAACACCAGCAAGGCACAGATGCCGATTCTGAGAAACCTCATGGTTTGGCGCGTCCCGGCGGCTTGGGGCTGGCCGGACGCGCTGGCGATGCGGTCTCGGGAATCAGCGCAACGTCATCGACCCATGCGGTTCCGCGAATCCGATTGTCGGGCTGATCGCTCGGCAGCCTGGCGATACAAACCTGCGCCTCGTTGACGCCCGCGTCGGCGCTCCAGGGGATTTCGACCTCGGTCCAGCTCGCCGTTCCATGAAGCTCCGACGTAAATGCCGGGCCGCTGCCCGGCCCGAAAGCTTGTATGCGCAGACGCAAACCTTCATCGGTTGAGAGGTCGCGCGTCGCTATCCATGCGGACAATCTATAATTAACCAGCGGAAGCACGGGCGCCGGGTGACAAACATCGGCAAAGGTGATGTCGGAGGTCCCATCGAAGGTCAGCCGCAAGGACTCCGCCCCGGAGTGTTTTTCCTTGCTGTCCAACTGCACTTGCACGCTCCGCATGTTGTTGTTATAAAACCACGCATAACCGGAGTTGTGAAAGCCGGATTCAAAGCCGCCATTCCACAATACCGAACCCGGGGGATCGCCCAATTGATCCATGCCGGCAAACCCCACCGCCTGCTTCCAGACGCGCGCGGCATCGACGATTTCGTGTTTTTCACGGAGTGCGTTGATCAGCGGATACACTTCGACGAGCCCGAAGCTCGGCTGCAGGTCCACCAGGCGGTCCCATATAATCAGCGCTTCGGTGGTGCGCTGTTCATCGGATAAATCATGAATGATCTCGAGATAAACCGCGGGGTTTTCCGGAAGCGCCAACGCCAAAACGGTTTTGAGATTCGGCTCCAGGCGCAAACAGCGAGAGAAGGCTTCCGCCCCGCGGCTCGGATCGGCTTCAACGGAAGCGCGAATCTGCGCAAAAGCCAGCTCGAGTTCGCCCTGGCGCAGATAAAAATTGCCAACGCGCCAGGAAACCTCCGCCGAAAGGGGATACGCTTTTTTGGCTTTCAGGAAATTCTCGCGGGCATTGGCGATGTCGTCGAGTCCCTCATACGCGGTAGCCAAATCTATGTAGGTTTCCGCCGAGTGCGGATCAAACGATAAAGAGTTTCGGTAGGCTTTGATCGCTTTGTCGTTGTCCGGATCTTCCAGGTTGAACTGCCAATAGCGGCCCAGCAAATACCAATATTCGGCATTGCCTGGTTCTAGCCGCGTGGCGCGCTGCAAACCGGCGGCGCTGGTGGCGCTCGCAAAGTGCGCGGCCGCGGCGCCGCGAATACTGAAGAACCAGAGAAACGCCGCCAGCAGAATGGCCACCGCTAAAACAACAAAGCGTTCCGCCGAGGTCGAGAGGCGCAGAATCATCTCGAAGGTACTTTGCCTAGACCTCCCGGGAGATGCAAGGCGAAAGTGCGAAAAAGACCTCCGTGCTCCGGTAAATTATCGCAAGCTTCTTATGGTTTTGCGGTAAATGTTGAAAAGGCTTCGTCGCTGCGCCCACGCCGCCGAACGTCAATTCCGAGGCGCTTGATCTTCTGGTTCAGCGTGGAAAGCGGAATCATGAAGCGCTCCGCGGCCTCCGTCTGGTTCCAACCCGTGCGCTCCAGCATGTCCATGATGATGCGCCGCTCGATCTCATCCATGATTTGAAACAGCGAAGGCTGCGCTTGCAAGGGTTGCGCTTGATCGGCACCGGTGCGCGAACCAGCCTCTCCCGGCAGCGGCGGTAGAAATTCGGAAAGCTGCAGCCGGACGCCGCGCACGATTTCCTTGCTGCGCACGCTTTCGGGCAGCAGATCGACGTCCACGCGCTCCTGCGTCGACAGCACCACCGCGCGCTCGACGACGTTCTCGAGCTCGCGCACGTTGCCCGGCCAATCGTAATCCATCAGCAGCTTCATGGCCGACGGCGTGAATTGCCGCATGGGCTTGACGTTCTCCTGGCAATAGCGCTCCATAAAATGCAACAGCAGCATGGGCACGTCTTCGCGGCGCTCGCGCAGCGGAGGAAGCTGCAGGTGAATCACGTTGAGCCGGTGATACAAATCTTCGCGGAAGCGCCCTTCACGCACCAGCGTGAGCAACTCGATGTTGGACGCCGCCACGATGCGCACGTCGACTTTGAGCTGCTCCGTGCCGCCGAGCCGCATGAACTCGCGCTCTTGAATGACACGCAGCAGCTTGGCTTGGGTTTCGGGGCTGATGGTGGCGATTTCATCAAAAAAAATCGTGCCCTGATCGGCCACTTCAAAAAGCCCTTTTTTCGAAGCTACGGCGCTCGTGAACGCGCCCTTCACGTGCCCGAAAAGCTGCGACTCGAGCAAGTCTACGGGAATCGACCCGGTATTGACTGGCACAAACGCCTTGTCCGCGCGCGGAGACGCCGAGTGAATGGCCTTGGCGATCAATTCCTTACCCGTGCCGCTTTCGCCGCTGATCAACACCGTCGAACGCGACGGCGCCACCTGCGTCACCAGGTTCAAAAGCGTCTGCATGCGGTCGCTTTTGCCGATGATATTCGGAAAATTGAATCGCTGTTTCAGCGCGCGCTTGAGCTGAACGTTTTCATCGCGCAGCCGCCGCGATTCGACCGCTTGTGCCACTTGCGCCAGCAGCTCGTCGTTGGACCACGGCTTGGTAATGAAATCGAGCGCTCCGCCTTTAAAAGCCGCCCGCGCCATGTCGATCGAGCCATACGCGGTGATGAGCACTACGGAAAGGTGCGGGTCCCGCCGGCGAATTTCCCTCAGCAGGTCTAAGCCATTGCCGTCCGGCAAACTGACGTCCAGCAGCAACAAGTCAAACGGGTGTTCGCCCAACTTCACCAGCCCGGACTCGCCGGTCTCGGCACTGCACACGCCGTAGCCTTCGCTGCTCAGCAAAAGTTCTAGGCCTTCGCGTATTTCGGATTCGTCGTCGACAACTAGAATCGAGCCCTTAGACATGAACCGCTTTCCTGACCGCTGGGAACTCTACGTGAAATGCCGTGCCCTTGCCCGGCGTCGACCGCACATCAATCTTGCCGGCATGTTCTTTGATGATTCCGTACGTCACAGAGAGGCCCAGCCCGGTGCCCCGGCCAACCGCCTTGGTGGTGAAAAACGGGTCAAAGATCCGATGAATGTGTTCCCGCGGAATGCCCGCGCCCGTATCCACAATTTCCACTTCCACGCTGCCGTTGTGCGCTCCGGTGCGCACCTCGAGCAGGCCTCCGCCGGGCATCGCGTCTCGCGCATTCAGAAAAAGATTCAGAAATACTTGCTGCAGCTTGTTGGCCGAGCCACGCACCGCGGGCAGACTTTCGCCAAGCTGCTTCACGATTTGAATCTGCGAAGTTTTCAGAGGATGCGCCACGAGCGACAGTGTCTCTTCAACCACCCGGTTCACATCAATGTCCACCGCTTGCGATGCTCCGGTGCGCGAAAAATTCAACAAATTGTTGACGATTTCGCTGGCGCGAAATGTCTGCTTCACGATTTTCTCAATCAGCGCTTGCTTCGGATCGTTTTCCGGCAGTTGCTTGGCCAGCATTTGGATGTAGTTGGAAATCACCGCCAGCGGCGTGTTCACCTCGTGCGCCACGCCGGCCGCCAGCAAACCGAGCGACGTGAGCTTCTCCGTCTGGCTCATCTGCTCTTCCATGCGCTCGCGCTGCGTCACGTCGTCAAATAGCAGCAAGCGCCCGATGCGCTCGCCAGACTTGCTGACCAGCGGCGTAATGGAAACGTTCACCGTCAAAACCGCGCCCGCGTGCTGCACGCGCTGCTTATAAATCCCCGAAATCTGCTCGTCGTCGCCGCGCGCCGCGATCTCCTCGGCCAGCTCTTCAGGAAGCAACGCGGACAACGCGCGGCCCACCGCGTCCTGCCGCGCGACGCCAAAAAGCTGCTCCATGCGCGTATTCCAGGATTCCACCACGCCGTGCAAGTCCACCGCCAGCACGCCGACGTTCAGGGATTCCACGATGTTTTCGCTGAAATCCTTCAGCCGCACGATCTCGCTGGCCTTCTGCTCCAGCGACGTATACAGCTGCGCATTGTCGAGCGCCACCGCCACGTACCCGGCAATGGTTTCCACCAACTCGACGTCTTCGCTTGAAAGAAAGTCGCCGTCGACGGTTTTCCCAAGCCCCAGCACCGCCACGGTGTGCTCGCGAATGCGGCACGGCACAAAATAGTTCAAATCCAGCTGCTCGAGCGTCCGCCGCACCGTCTCGCTGACGTCTCTCGCCGCGCGGGGCGACTCGAAAAAGAGCGCCCCCCGTGCGAACTCGGGCCGGGCCGGCTCGAGGAAACTAAGATCCTGCGGTTCTGACAATCGCACACCCATTGAACGCGCCATGCGCATGCGCCCCGGATGCGCCGCGTCGTCGACAAAAACCGCCAACCGGTCGACCAGAAGCGTTTGCGAAATCCGGTCCATCACCGACCCGAGCATGGGATTGAAGCGCACTTCATGCGTAAGGGTGCGGCCAAATTCAATCAACGTGCGGCGATAGTCCAGCCGGTCGCGATAAAAAAAGCGGTCCAGCCGCATCTGAATCCATTCCCGAAAGGGCTGAAAGAGAAACGCCGCAATCACGATAGCGATCATGCCCGCGGCAGGCCCGGATGTTTTGGCGTGAAAAATCTCGGCAATCACCGCCACCAGCGCGAAATACACCACCGCCACGCCGGCCGTGGCCGCGGTGTACGCTAAGCCGCGCTTGAAAATAATGTCCACGTCCATCAAGCGGTAGCGAATGATGGCGTAGGCGAAACACAGCGGAATCAGCACTAGGCTCAGCGCGGAAAATTGCATCCAGGGCTGCGTCGAAGCATCTAGCACGAACGGTAAAATATAGAAAAATGTAAACGGCAGACTGCCGATCAAGGTTCCGCCGGTCAGCCATTTCAGCTGCTGCCGCAATATTCCGGAAGGCGCTTCGCGAAAGCTCTTATAGAAAACAGCGCCTGCGGCCAAGAAGCACGCGCCAAGAAATGCCAAGTCCCACTTTTCGAGCTGCACGCGCGAACCGAGCCACGGCACGAAGCCCAGCATATTGTCCGCGGCACTGACGTGCACCGCGAGCAGCACCAGGGGAAGCCCGTACACCACCAGCAGTTTCAGAAAGGATCGTGCGGCCGTCTCGGTGCGCTCCGGGAACACCAGCGCGAAGTGCAGCAGCAGCGCCGGCGCAAGCAAATGCGCCACGATGTTCAGCCAATATACTTCCCAATCGAAAGCATCAAGCTTGCCGCTGTAGTGAAACGAATACAGCACGAAGGACAGCAGGCAAAACACGTAAAAATGCACCGCGCGCGGCGCATTCCACC
>JBEKVU010000274.1:0-6123 GCA_049513775.1 Candidatus Acidiferrum sp. | reverse complement strand
CGGGTGGGCGTTCGCCGATGGCAGCGCCTAGGTCGCGGGAGTCGCACATTAGGAGGAGGCTGGCTACGGATTCTAGGGCGTGAAGTAGGCCGAACATGCCGGATTGGCGTTCGCTTACGGAGTAGGAAAGGGATTCGAGGAGTGGGCGGTTTAGCGTGATCCAGTAGGAGGTGGTGTGCATTTCGTTTTCGGGGAGTTGGAGCTGGCCGGCGCCGATGTTTTCGTTGGTGAAGAGTTTTATTTTTTTGAAGCCGATGACTTGGGAGCGGACCAAAACGTCACCGTGAGAATGGGAGGTAAAGGAAGTAGACGAGGTAAAGGATTTGTCGGCGGACAGGGAGTCGGAGATTCGGTTGGCGACCGGGGGCACGACATGTCGTGCCCCTACGGGAGCGGCGTGCATGGCGCCTTCTTCCTGTACCTCCTTTACTTCCGCGACGTCCTTAAACTCGCGAGTTTCTGATGTCGTCTCCAGAATTCTCACCTGGGTGTAGCGGATAGCGTCGGTGTAGTAGTCGACGTCGACTTTCTTTACGTAGGCTTTGCGCTCCTTGAAGTCGAGATGCTCGACGTGGAATTGCGTACCTCCGTGCATGTAAATGGCTTTTTCGTGGACGGTGGTCAGGGCGCTGGGGAAATCGACTTCGCCGATTACGTTGGGTGCTCCCGTGATATCGATAATTATAAAATTGTCGCTGGTGACGCTGCGGAGGCTTACGGTGTCAGCGGGATAAGCCTCGTGGGTCCAGTGATAGTTTGCTCCGGCTTTGTGGAGATAGCCGGCTTCGCTCAGGCGGGTGCAGAGATCCACTAGGTTGACTTCGCCGATTTTTTCTTGCGGGGTGATGGGCAATTCAAAGGCGGCGCATTTCAGGTGATTGATTAGAATTTCCAGATTGTCTGGCTGGATGAAGGCTTGCTCCGGAGTATTGCCGAAAAAATAGTCCGGGTGACGGACGATGTATTGATCCAGCGGGGCGGAACTCGCGACCAGCACGGCGCAACTGCTGCCGCTGCGGCGCCCGGCGCGTCCCGCGCGTTGCCAGGTGCCGGCGATGGTGCCGGGATAGCCGGCCATGACGGCGGTGTCCAGCGAGCCGACGTCGATGCCCAGTTCGAGGGCGCTGGTGGAGACAACGCAGCGGATGCGGCCTTCGCGCAGGCCGCGCTCGATTTCGCGGCGTTCGCCGGGAAGATAGCCGCCGCGGTAGCCGCGGATGGTGTCTGGTTTGCCGAGGGTGTGCGGGTTGGCTTGTTGTAAGTAGGTGAGGAGGAGTTCGGTGTGGAGACGGGAGTTGGCGAAGACCATGGTTTGCAGGTCGCGCTTGAGAAATTCCTGGGCTACGCGACTGGATTCGTTGATATAGCTGCGGCGGATGCCAAGGGCGCGGTTGACGACCGGCGGATTGTAGAACACGAGAGTTTTTTCGCCGCATGGGGCTCCGCTGGCGTTTAAAACTTCTACCTCTTCTTCAAGCAAACGCGTGGCGAGTTCGCCGGGATTGCCGATGGTGGCGGAGCAGCAGATGAATTGCGGACGGCGGCCGTAGAAATTGGCGATGCGTTTCAGGCGGCGGAGAACGTTGCACAGATGGCTGCCGAAGACGCCGCGATAGGTGTGCAGTTCGTCGATGACAATGTAGCGGAGATTTTCGAACAGGCGCGTCCATTTGGTGTGGTGCGGGAGGATGCCGGTGTGCAGCATGTCCGGATTGGTGAGGACGACGTGGGATTTTTCGCGGACCGCTTTGCGGGCGTCGCTAGGGGTATCGCCATCGTAGGTGAAGACCCCGAAGCGATGTTCGAGGCGTGCGTTTAGATCGTGGAGTTCGGCGAGTTGATCCTGGGCTAGGGCTTTGGTGGGGAATAAATACAGCGCGCGGGTATCCGGCTTTTCGAGTATTTCGTTCAGGACAGGCAAGTTGTAACAGAGGGTCTTGCCGCTGGCGGTGGGCGTGACGATGACAACATTCTTTCCGGCGTGAACGGATTCGACGGCGGCGGCTTGGTGCGTGTAAGGGCGGCGAATGCCTTTGGCTTGGTAGACAGCGCGCAGATCTTCGCGGAGCCACGCGGGGAAGTCTGCCCATTGTGCTTCGCGGGCGGGAAAATGGCGGACGGCGGTGAGCGTTTCGCCGGTACGATCGCGTTGGGCGAAGAGGTCGAGGACATCGCGGACCGGACTGAACCCCAAATCGTCAGGAATGATAGTGGCGGAAGAGTCTCGAGCGGTGCGGACCGCGAGAGATTCGGACATCGTGATAGGCCCCCAGGAAATTCGCCTTTTGTTCGCTCACGATAGCACGCGGGAAAACTGGGCGCAACAGCGAACTGTGATCTTTATTTGGCGCGCGGAGCATTCGGTTGATATAGATTTCCCGGTGGCACGTAGTCATTGGGTGGTGGCCCCGTTTTGTTAACGGCTGCGTCGAATTAAAGGTTGGATGCTGGCGGCGCGGCTAGGGCGTTTGCCGAGTTTGTGAAATGTGCGGTTTGACGGGATGACCTGGGAGGGGAGATGAGCAAGGTGCGGCTTTTGGTAGGGACAAGGAAGGGCGCATTTATCCTCACGGCGGATGGCAGGCGGGAGAAGTGGGAGGTGAGCGGGCCGCATTTTGGCGGTTGGGAGGTGTATCACCTGAAAGGCTCGCCGGTCGATCCCGAGCGGATTTATGCTTCGCAGTCCAGTGGATGGTCTGGGCAGATTATTCAGCGATCGAATGACGGCGGAAAAACCTGGGATACGGTCGGGAACAAGTTTATTTATGAAGGCGTGGCCGGGACACACCAGTGGTATGACGGGACGCCGCACCCCTGGGAGTTCAAGCGAGTGTGGCATTTGGAGCCTTCACTGAATGATCCAGAGATGGTGTACGCGGGAATCGAAGATGCGGCGCTATTTGTGACCAAGGATGGCGGGCTCAGCTGGCAAGAGCTTTCTGGGTTGCGCGGCCATGGATCTGGTCCCGCGTGGCAGCCAGGAGTGGGCGGCATGTGCCTGCACACCATCATTCTGGATCCCAGCAATGCCGAGCGGATTTATATTGCGATTTCTGCGGCGGGGGCGTTTCGCAGCGACGATGGCGGGAAGAATTGGACGCCGATCAATCGCGGGTTGTATTCGAAATACATTCCGAATCCGACGGCGGAAGTGGGACATTGCGTGCACCACGTGGCGATGCATCCCGGCCGGCCGGGCGTTTTATTTATGCAAAAGCATTGGGACGTGATGCGCAGCGACAATGCGGGGGATTCCTGGCGAGAGATCAGCGGGAACTTACCCAGCGATTTTGGTTTTGTGATTGATGTGCACGCGCACGAGCCGGAGACGATTTACGTGGTGCCGATCAAGAGCGATGCGGAACATTTTCCTCCGGACGGGAAATTGCGGGTGTACCGCAGCAAGAGCGGAGGGATGGAATGGGAGGCGTTGACCAACGGATTGCCGCAAACGGATTGTTACGTGAATGTGCTGCGGGATGCGATGTCCGTGGATAGGCTGGACGAGTGCGGCGTTTATTTTGGAACGACGGGCGGGCAAGTGTACGCCTCGGCGGATGCCGGCGAAACCTGGACCCCGATCGTGCGAGATTTGCCGGCGGTGCTTTCGGTCGAAGCGCAAACGTTGCCATGAGCACGGCCACGATTCGCTTGGAGCTGGCTTCGCATTTACGCGGGTTGGCGCGGATCAGCGGGGATGTCGAGCTCGAAGTGGCCACCCCCGTGACGCCGCGAACCGTGCTGGACGCTTTAGAGGCGAGGTATCCGGCCTTGCGCGGTGCGGTGCGCGAGCATGTTACGCAGGAGCGGCGGCCGTTCTTGCGGTTTTTTGCTGGCGGGGAGGATTTGTCGCATCAGGGCATGGATACGCTGCTGCCAGAGGCGGTGATCGCGGGCACCGAGCCGTTGCTGATCATCGGGGCGATTGCAGGCGGGTGAAGGGACGCCTGCCGCGGAGTGCTGCGTTTGCGACTTAAGTATTACCAAGCCCTCCATCACGGTCAAATAAACCAATCGGGTTCTTGTGCTGCGGAAGACCCGGTCATAGAATGGCCGCGCCACTGGGAGGTCTTATGGTGCTGCGCAGACTCATTTTCGTGCTGATGTTGCTGGTGTTTTGCGATTTGTCTTTGGGCGCTGGACAGGACAGCCCGAGCGCTACGAAGGAAGTCACCTTCAACCGGGATGTGGCGCCGATTTTTTACAATAACTGCGTGAAGTGCCATCGCCCGAACGATATCGCTCCGATGTCGCTGCTGACGTACAAGGATGCGCGGCCCTGGGCGCGGGCGATTCGCGAGGCCGTGGTGACGCGCAAGATGCCGCCCTGGCATGCCGACCCGAATGTGGGAGAGTTTCTTAACGATCCACGATTGACCGATGAACAGATCGCGACGATCGATGCGTGGGTTCGCGGGGGGACGACGGAAGGCGATCCGAAAGATCTCCCCGCGGCGCCGGTGTTTGTTGGGGGCTGGCACATCAAGCCCGATGTGGTATTCACGATCCCCGAAACCCTGGTCAGCGGTGGTAGTCAGGACGACTACGAATACATCTACGTGCCCACTAATTTTACGGAAGACAGATGGATTCAAGCAGCCGAAGTACTGCCCGGAGACCGGCGCGTGGTGCATCACGCCACGGTTTCGGTAATTGCGGCGAATCTGGTCGCGAAAAAGGAAGAAGAGAACACCAAGGCGGACGCGGGAGTCGATCCATACCATTACCGCACCGGCAAAGTGCTTCATCTGAGGAAGGACGCTCCGGTCGTGGACGATGGATGCGCCGACCCGAATGGCGGCGGCGTGCCGGGAATGGGCGCCGGGTATCTGAATATCGTGCCGGGAATTTATCTGCCGGGACACTTGGCGGAGACGCGGCCGCCCGGATACGCGTTAAGAATTCCGGCGGGATCGTATTTGCAGTTTCAGGTGCACTACAGCAACCGCACCGGGGACGATGTGAAAGACAACACCAGCATTGGGCTAGTGTTTGCAAAAGAGCCGGTGAAGCACGAGATCGCACAATACGAAATCTGGAATGATTTGTTTTTGATTCCGGCGAACGATGCAAATCACCGGGTAACGTCTTGTTACACGCTGCCGAGAGATGTGACCGTGCTGGCGTACACCGGACACATGCATTTTCGCGGGAAAAGCATGACCACCGAGGCCGTCTATCCCGACGGGCGGCACGAAGTGATCTTGAATATCCCGCACTACGATTTCCGCTGGCAGGAAACTTATTTCCTGAAAAAACAGTTCGACTTGCCGAAAGGCACGAAGCTGGTGACTACCGCATATTTCGACAATTCGTTCGACAATCCGCAGAATCCCGATCCGGGGAAAGCGATTCGCTGGGGCGAGCCCAGTGACGAAGAGATGATGGGATTTTGGCTGCAGTTCGCGGACCCGGCGCCGGTGAACCTGAAGGCATCGTTGCTGCCGCCGAGCGCTGGGATGCCTCACTAGGACGGCGCCACGACGATGCAAAGTTGATTCATTAGGGAGCGCTAGCATGCGAGTTACGCGTCGTAGTTTTCTAGCCACCACTGCCGCGGCGGCGGCCATCGCTCCAACGTTCTTGCGCGCTACCGATAAGGGCGGCAGCAAGGCGCCGATTCTCGGCCAGGGCGAGCATCAGTACGAGGCGATTCACGATTGGGGCGAATTGCCGCGCACCATTCAGTACGGCAACACGCACGGCGTCTGCGAGGATTCGCAAGGAAATATTTACGTGCACCACACGGTGCATGCGAACAGCGACAGCCTGGACACGATGGTGGTCTTCGACCACCAGGGCAAATTCGTTCGGTCGTGGGGGCGGCAGTTTAAGGGCGGAGCGCATGGCCTGACGATTCGCAAAGAGGGAAGCGATGAGTTTCTCTATCTTAGCGATTTCGAACACGGCATTGTGACCAAGCGGACGCTCAAGGGCGAAGAAGTTTTCACGCTGGGCTATCCGGGGGAATCGCCGGCGTACCAACCCAAAGACAAGGCGTCGGCGGTGGTTTACCGGCCGACGAATGTGGCGATTGCGCCGAATGGCGACATTTTTGTCGGCGATGGATACGGCTCGAGTTTCATCAATCAATACAACCAGAAAGCGGAATTTATTCGTACG
>JBEKVU010000273.1:0-6129 GCA_049513775.1 Candidatus Acidiferrum sp. | reverse complement strand
ATCCGTGGACGGCGACGGAGAAAACCTAATCGTACCTGCGATGTCAGCGAGCTTGCGGCGAGCGGTAAACATTTTTGGAACTCGCGCTTCTGGGACTGACCGCAAGCACTTCCATCTGCGTTAGAATTACCTCTCGATGCTAAGTCTTCCCCCGATTACATTGCGTTTGCGCGGCTGGAAACTGATTGACCGCGTGGCGCTGGCGTTTTTGTTGCTGTGCTCGATTGCGCTGGGCGCGGGCGCGGGATTGCTGTTTGTGTACGCCAGCGATTTGCCGGAGCTGCGGGCGCTTGAAACGTACCGTCCGACGGTGGTGACGGAAATCTACGCGGACGATGGGCAGCTGGTTGGCAGCTTCGCGCTGCAACGGCGCATTTTGATGACCTACGAGCAGGTGCCCAAGGTTTTGTACAACGCGGTGACCTCGATTGAGGATCAGCATTTCGAGGATCACTGGGGAATCGATTTTCCGCGCATTGCCGGGGCGGCGTTTCGCAACCTGCAGCATCGCAAAATTACCGGCGGCGCCAGCACCATCACCATGCAGCTGGCGGGCAATCTCTTCTTGGACCGCAGCGACCGCACGATCCGCAGAAAAATGCAGGAGATGCTGCTGGCGCTGCAGATCGAACGCGGCTACACCAAGCCGCAAATTTTTACCATGTACGCGAACCAGGTGTACCTGGCGCACGGGAATTACGGGTTTGCCGCGGCGGCGCAATTTTATTTTGGCAAAAATGTGCAGGATTTGAAGCTGCCAGAAGCCGCGCTGCTCGCCGGAATGGTCAATGGGCCGAAGTTTTCTCCCTTGCTCAATCCCGAAGGGGCAATCAACCGGCGCAACCTGGTGATTTTCCGGATGCTCGAAGAGGGCAAAATCACCGAAGTCGAAGCGCAGGCGGCGCGCAAGACCCCCCTCGGCTTGCACATTCAATATCCGCGCAACGATCTGGCGCCTTACTTCTTTGAAGAGATTCGCAAATACCTCGAAGCCACTTATGGAACCGAAGCGGTACACGAACGCGGGCTGCGCGTCTACACCACGCTGAATATCGCGATGCAACGCGCGGCCAACCAATCGGTGCGCGACGGATTGCATTCTTACGACCGGCGGCACGGCTGGCGGGGGAATCTGCCGAACGTGGTGCGCGACAATCTCGGCAAGCTGGACACTTATGAGGACGACGACTGGCGACATCCGATCGAGAAGGGAAGTTACGTCACCGGGTTGGTGATGACCACGGGCGACAAAGACGCGACCATCAAGATTGGCCCGTATCGCGCGGTGCTGGCGCCGGCGGATTATGTCTGGACCGGCCGCAAGAAACCCTCCGATTTGCTGAAGGTTGGCGACCTGGCGCAATTTTATGTAAAGGAACTGCAGGAAAATACTTTGCGCGTGCAGCTTGAACAGCAGCCCGGGCCGCAAGCGGCGATGGTGGCCATCGACAACGCCAGCGGCGAAATCAAAGCCATGGTGGGCGGCTATAGCTTTGAAGATTCCAAATTCAATCGGGCCACGCAGGCCTACCGGCAGGTCGGCAGCTCGTTCAAGGTGTATGTGTACGCCGACGCGCTCGAAAAAGGTTCGACGCCGTTCGACACCATTTACGATGCGCCGTTCACCACGATCAGTGGCGGTCAGCCGTACTCGCCGCGCAACTACGACGAAAAATTTGAAGGGACCATTACGTTGCGGCGGGCGCTGGCCGGTTCGCGCAACGTGCCGGCCGTCAAGCTGGCGGACAAGATCGGCATCACCAGCGTGGTAGACGTGGCGCGAAGATTTGGCATTACCACGTCGCTGCCGCCGTATTTGCCGCTAGCGTTGGGCGCGGCGGACATGAAGCTGCTCGAACACGTTTCGGCGTTCACGGTGTTTCCGAACGATGGCATTCGCATCGATCCGCACATGATTCGCCGCGTGGCGAGTTACGACGGCGCGCTGCTCGAAGAAGCGCATCCGGAAGTCCACGACGTGATCTCGCCGGACGTGGCGCGCACCATGACCGCCATGCTGGAAGAAGTGATTCAGTTTGGGACAGGCATTCAGGCGCGTGCGCTTGGGCGACCAGCGGCGGGAAAGACCGGGACGACGCAGGATTACACCGATGCGTGGTTCATTGGTTTCACGCCGCAGATCACTTCCGGTGTGTGGGTGGGCTACGACGACAAGCAGATCTCTTTGGGCAAAAAAGAGACTGGCGCGAAGGCGGCGCTGCCGATTTGGCTGGAGTTTATGCAGGGAGCGTTGGCCGGGATGCCTTCGCTGGATTTCCCCAACGTAGTGCCGCTTGAGGAGCAGGCTGCCGAGCATCACGTGATTGTGGATACGCCGGACAGCGCGCCTACGGAGGCGGAGGAGCCGCGGTCGGCGCCGAAGGAAAAACCGTCTGCCGCGCCACCGGCGGGCAGTGCGCCGAAGAAAACTACGGCGGGAGCGGCGCCGGCCGGCGGGAATGTTTTGCCGGCGAGCGGAACGGCCGCACCGCCGCAGCTTCGATAGACCCAAGACCAACTGCGTGGTCCGCGGGTTCGGCAGCTTGCGCTTTCAGGCACAGCCGCTGGCCGCAACCGCCTCCCGGGATCGGCGCGAAACGTGGCGTCAAGCCCTCCGCGCACGGCTCAGGATAAACTGCCGCGTTCCCAAAAACCTTGCCGCTATTTGCCATTGCCGAAGGGATCCCAGCCGGAGGCGAACAGTCTGGTGGATCTCGAATTTTCTCCGACCAGGAGAATTTTGCGGCTGGCGGTGATTTCGCCGATTTGATGCAACGGGACGCCTGCTAGCGCGGGCGGGATTTGGGCGGCTTTTTTCTTGGGCACGGTGAAGAGTAGTTCGTAGTCGTCGCCGCCGTGCAACGCTAGCTTTCGCGCTTCGTCGACGCGCGGAGAAGCCCCTCGAACCCTTGTAGCTTTCGGCGCGCGGCCTTCGCGTGAGGAAAGCGTGACCACGGGCAGTTTCGCGGCGTAGATTTGGGCGCCGCCGCCGCTGGCGGCGCAGAGGCGTGGCAAATCACTCGAGAGGCCGTCTGAAAGGTCCATGGCTGCCGTAGCCAGGCGTTTTGCAACGAGCCACCGGCCCAGCGCCAGGCGCGGTTCGGGATACAGATGCTTTTGCAGTTGGGCGTCACGGCGATTCGCCGTGCCGTGCTGCTGACGCAGCAAATTAAGCCCGTGCTCGGCTTCCCCCAAACGACCGCTTACGTAAAGCAGGTCACCGGCGTGCGCGCCATCGCGGCGCAACGCACGGCCGCGTGGCACTTCGCCTACGACGGTTATGCTGATGAGGATTTCGTCGCGCTTCGTGGTGTCCCCGCCTGCAAGCGTGCACGCGAAGCGCTGCGCCGCGCGTCGCAGGCCACGCAAAAATTCCGTTAGCCATGGTCCTGTGGCGGTTTCCGGAAGCGCCAGACTTAGGAGGAAACAGCGCGGCGTGCCGCCCATCGCGGCGATGTCGCTGACGGCGCGCGCCAGGCATTTCCAACCAACGGCGTCCGGCGGATGCCGGTCGCGGAGAAAATGCGTGCCCTCAAGGAGCCAATCGCAAGTGAGCATTGTTTCAAAACCGCTGGTCGGCTGAAACAAGGCCGCATCATCGCCGATGCCAAGCGAAATATGGTCTGCGGGTCGAGACGTACCGCGCGAAAGCCTGGCCGCGACTGGGGGCCAGAAGCCGCGTGCGATTTTGGCGAGTATCGAATTTTCCGTCTGCCGAAGGCGTGGCATTCCGGGCACCCTTACGGCCAGTATAGCTTGGGAGGAACCTGAGCAACGCGTCAGGGCGCGCGCTCATCTGCTGATAGGTCGTCCCATCCCGTTAAGGAGCCGCCGTTAAGGCAGCCTTTGATAGAACCCACGCACGTTGCAGGCAATGACCATTCCCTGGCGGCGGTGGTCCGCGGCGCGGGGTTTTGGGTGCGATTTTTTGCTGGGATGATCGATTTGGCGATTTTGGCGGTGCCGTTTGCGGTGTTTGTGTCGTTTTTGGCTTCGGGCATGGGGATGGCGAAGGATTTTCTGGAGTTGCATCCGGGCGAGGCGCCTAGCGCGATACTCACGCGTTTTGGGCCGCGGTTTTTGTTTCTTAGTCTTTGTTTCTTTGCGGCGAGTAGCTGGCTGTATTTTGCGTTTTCCGAGAGTTCATCGTGGCGGGCTAGTTTGGGAAAGCGGTTGCTTGGATTGTACGTGGGCGGAAACGACGGCCGCCGCGTGCGTTTCTGGCAGGCTAGCGCGCGATTTGTTTCTGGGCGGCTGCTGATCCATGTGCCGGTCGTCGGTGGGTACTATTTTATCTTGGACTGCTTGTGCATCGCGGTATTGCCGGAAAACCGCGCGCTTCATGATTTGGCGTCTGGCTGCCGGGTGTTGCGCGAAGGTGCGACGCGGCCAGTTTTTAATTCATTTGAGTTTCGCACCCCCGACCATTAATCGCGCTCGCGCCTTATTTGTGGCGGATGTTATTCGGGGCGCGGACGCGGTCGAGGGGAAAGATCTGAAGTTGCCAGGATACGGGTAGTCGAAGTGGGCGGGATGAACATGCCGGTCGCGGCGGCGTTCCGCAGGCCATACGCTTGAATTGTCTGTGAGGCGGGGTCGCCGAGCAGCGGATAGGCGATTTGATGGCCATCGCCGAAAAACTTCAGGATGGCGTCTGAATCATAGCTGATGGCGGCAAGCCTGATGCCTTGCGTTCTGAACCTCGAGTACGCGTTTTGCAGCTCGACCAGCGGTTCTTTAGAAAAGGGTCAAAAATGGGCGGAACGGAAGAAAGAGGAGGATGGTGCCGTTCGGGCCACGAAGGGTTTCAAGGGTTTGCAGCTGACCGAACTGATCTCGGATGGAGAGGTCCGGCGCTTTTTGACCGACGGCGAGGCCAATGAAACAGGTTGAGGCGTCCTTGAAAACCTCCGAGGGTTTGCAACCGCTTGAGGCGAGGTAAATTCGTCGTTTGCTTGGAACCTCTGGGGGATGGCGACTGAGATGAAACGCGCTCGTTAGACGATATTTTATCTACGGGAGGTTCCAGTCGCGAGGTTGCGCGCGTGGACCTTTTCGGGAAGTTGCGCGACCTGCACGGCCGTACAGGGATGGGCAGGTTTGCACAGGCTGTTCCATAAACCCAGGAATACAGGGTTGACTGTAGCGTCTATGGAATTTAGTATGTGGCAGACCGTAAGTGGGTCTCGCGGTTCGGATTCAGGTACACTGAATCTTTGCGGGACTCGTTCTCATGCGGACCAGGGAAGGGACAACGTCCGCAACCGTAAAGAGCAAGAGCATAGACCAGCCTGAGGGGGCTTTTTTGGCATGACGAGTAAGAGCTATACATTCTTTATTGCGTCCACGCCGGGTAAGCTGCGGAAGCTGATTGTTCCCGCTTACGTGCTGCACGGCTTGGCGGCGCTCGTCCTCATTGGCGGAATTACGGTTACGGCGGCGGTGGGCTCGTATTCGCGGATGCTGTGGAAGGTAGGGAACTACAACGCGCTGCGCCACGACCAGGAAACGCTGAAGAAGCAGTATCGCGAACTGCAAAGCAACGTGGAAGGCACCAACCAGAGGCTCGACTCGCTGCAATCGCTGGCCACCGAAGTGGCTATGACCTATGGCGTACTGCGCTACCACCCGGCAGCCTTTGACCAGAGCGATGATCCGGTCAGCCAGCAAGATGCGTTTGACCGCAGCGTCGAGCAGTACACCTTTTTGAAGCGCAATGCCGCGGTGATCGCCATTTCAACGGGCGGGCTGCGGTTGATGCCCGGCATGAGTTTCGCGGATTCAGAGTACACGCCTTCAATTTGGCCGGTGATGGGGCACATCACAGATAGCTTTGGCGAGCGGCTGGATCCGTTTAGCGGAGAAGGCGCGTTTCACACGGGCGTCGATGTGGCGTCCGATTACGGCGCGCCGGTGCACGCAACCGCAGATGGCGTGGTGACGATTGCTGACGATCACGCGGGCTACGGCAGGCTGGTGGTCATCGATCACGGATTTGGCATTACTACCTGGTATGCGCATCTTTCGGCGTTCTCGGCCGTGCCTGGGGCGCGGGTGAAGCGTGGCGAAGTGGTTGGTTATACGGGGATCAGCGGGCGGTCGACCGGGCCGCACGTGCACTATGAAGTG
>JBEKVU010000272.1:0-6131 GCA_049513775.1 Candidatus Acidiferrum sp. | reverse complement strand
AGGGCGACGTGGTACTGGTAGAGGCGCAGGGTGCGGCCGAGGAGCTTTTGCGCCATGGCTTGCGGACCGCTTTTTTCGAGCAAGCGCTCGTAGATGCATCCGGTGAAGAGCGCGCTGAGGAAAATGAACCCCTCGGACGCGGAGATGTAACCGAAGGGCTGGTTAACCCAGGGGGTGAGGATGGTCGGGAGATGGGTGAGGGTCATCCAGACGAGCATGAGGCCGCGGGCGGCGTCGATTTCGGGGCGGCGTGTCATTGGCGTCTCATGGCATCTCGTGGCCGCGCCATGGGCGAGTGGCGTGAGGCCTGCAGCGGGTCTCCTGGCGAAACTCCCGCGTTCGCTCCCAATCCGCCTCAATCCATAGGACGTGGCGGGCGAGGGAACTGGGTAAAGCTCCCACCGTTCGATGACGGAAACCGGCCATTGGGGGCGGTGGGAAATCCATTCGCTTCAATGCGTTGTTTAGAGCGCGCGGGGGATGGTACGCTTGAAGGGTTAAACGCATGGCGTTTGACGTGGGATATGCGTCCTGAGGCTGGGACAATCTTAGAAAACGAACTGTGTACGGGAATGTCCGTCGGGCCACGGTTGCTAGCCGAGACCAGAGTGCGAATCTAAAGATTCGCCACTACTGAGGCTGAGAAACGGCGGTTGCGCGGCTACCCCAGAGGAGCGTTCGACTTGAGCGAAGCACTACGGAATTTTCTATTTACCTCGGAGTCGGTGACGGAAGGTCACCCGGATAAGATTGCGGATCAGATTTCGGATGCAGTGCTGGATGAGGTGATGAAGCAAGACCCGCGCGGGCGGGTGGCATGCGAAACGTTGGTGACGACCGGGTTGGCAGTGGTGGCGGGAGAAATTACCACCTCGGCGCACGTGGACTACGACGAGTTGGTGCGCGAGACGATTCGCGGGGTTGGCTACGACGACGCGAACTATGGGTATGACGGCTACACCTGCGCGGTCATGTGCACCGTAAAGAGGCAGTCGCCGGACATTGCCATGGGCGTGGACACCGGCGGGGCGGGCGACCAGGGCTTGATGTTTGGCTTTGCTTGCGACGAAACCGAAGAGTTGATGCCCATGCCGATCCAATTGGCGCATCGCTTGACGCAACGCTTGTCTGAAGTTCGCAAGAGCAAAACCGTAGATTTTTTGCGACCTGATGGAAAATCCCAAGTCAGTATTGAGTATAAAGATGGCCGGCCGGCGCGCGTGGATACTGTGGTGATTTCCACGCAGCACAGCGAGAAAGTGTCTAACGCGGATTTGCGCGAGGCGGTGATGGAGCAGGTGATCAAGCCGATCATTCCCGCGAAGATGCTGGATGCCAAGACGAAGTATCACATTAATCCTACTGGGCGCTTTGTGATTGGCGGGCCGATGGGCGACGCCGGGTTGACCGGGCGGAAAATTATTGTGGATACGTATGGCGGCTATTCGCGGCACGGCGGCGGGGCGTTTTCGGGCAAGGATCCCTCGAAGGTGGACCGCTCGGCTTGCTATATGGCGCGCTACATTGCGAAGAATGTGGTGTCCGCGGGATTGGCGGGGAAGGCGGAAGTGCAGTTGGCCTACGCGATTGGCGTGGCCGAGCCGGTGAGCGTGATGGTGGATACGTTTGGCACGGCGACGGTGGCGGAGGAGAAGATCACTTCGCTGGTGCGGGAATTTTTCTCGCTGACGCCGAAGGGGATTATCGAGGCGTTGGATTTGCGGCGTCCGGTGTATAAGCCGACGGCGGCTTACGGGCACTTTGGGCGGACTGGTCCTGGATTTACGTGGGAGCGCACGGACCGCGCGGAAGCGTTGCGCAAGGCTGCGGGCTTGGGCGCTCCGGCGCAGACGGCTGCGGCGGAAGTTGCTGCGCGGCGATAACTTCTTTTGGGGCGCTGCCTGAAGCCGACGTTATTTTTGCCGATTTGCATCACCAGAGAAATATCTCAACGACATTATCTCAGCGAAATGATCTAGAAAAGGAATTGAGGAGCTCTTCAAATGCCGACCGTGGAACTGAAAAAAGGTGATGTGAAAGATATCGCGCTAGCCGATGCCGGCAAGCGCAAGATTGAGTGGGCCGGGCAGCAGATGCCGGTGCTCGAGTCGATTCGCAAGAGGTTTGTGAAAGAGCAGCCCCTGAAGGGATTGCGCGTTTCGGCGTGTTTGCACGTCACGAGCGAGACGGCGAATTTAATGATCGCGTTGCGTGATGGTGGCGCGGATGCGGTGCTGTGCGCCTCGAATCCGCTTTCGACGCAAGATGAAGTGGCGGCGTCGCTGAATCGCGACTACAACATTCCGACGTACGCGATTAAGGGCGAAGACAACGAGACGTATTATTCGCACTTGCGCGCGGCGCTGGACCACAAGCCACAATTCACCATGGATGATGGCGCGGACCTCGTGACCATGCTGCTGACCAAGCGCACGGATTTGGTTTCGGACGTGATCGCCGGGACCGAAGAAACCACCACTGGCGTAATTCGTTTGCGCGCGATGGCTAAGGACGGCACGCTGAAGTACCCGATCATCGCGGTGAACGATGCGATGACCAAGCATTTTTTTGACAATCGCTACGGCACCGGGCAATCGACGATTGACGGCGTGATTCGCGCGACGAACGTTTTGATCGCGGGCCTGAAGGTCGTGGTCGCAGGCTACGGTTGGTGCGGACGCGGCGTGGCCATGCGCGCCAAGGGACTTGGCGCGGACGTGATTGTGACGGAAATTGATCCGGTGAAGGGCATCGAAGCGGTGATGGACGGCTTCCGCGTGATGCCGATGGAGCAGGCGGTGAAGGAAGGCGACATTTATATCACCGTGACCGGCAACAAGAGCGTGATTCGCGGCGAGCATTTTGAAAAGATGAAGACCGGCGCGATCGTTTGCAATTCCGGACACTTTAACGTGGAGATTGATATTCCGGCGCTGGAGAAACTGTCCAGCGGGAAGCGGGAAGTGCGGCCGCTGGTAGATGAATATGTTTTGTCCGGCGGGCGCAAAGTCTATTTGCTGGGCGAAGGGCGCCTGGTGAATTTAGCCACCGCGGAAGGGCATCCCGCTTCGGTGATGGACATGAGCTTTGCGAACCAGGCGCTTTCGGCGGAATATCTGCGCGCCAATTACAAGAATCTGAAGCCGCAGGTTTATGTGGTTCCAGAAAATTTGGACAAGGAAATTGCGCGCCTGAAGCTGGAATCCATGGGGCATCGTTTGGATACGTTGACGCCAGAGCAGGTGCATTATTTGGCGTCGTGGCAAGAAGGCACGTAGTTTTCTGGCGCGACTGGCGCCGGAAAGAAGCACCGGGACGCAGCTTGCTGCGTCCCTTTTATTTGGTACGCCGCGCGCGCAGGGTCGACAGCTTGGAGGCGTAAGGAAGGCCCCAACCGCAAGAGTGCGTATTAGGACGTCGAATTCCTGGGTGACACTGCGTTTCGTGGAGTCGGTGAGGAGTCGACCAGTGGTGTTTTGGTACAATGGCGGAACAGACGCGATCCATTTTTTGCGGCGGATCGACAAAAGCGTATAGGCAAGAGTGCCTGTGCTACGAAAACATTATGTGGGATTTGGCAAACCATTCTCTGGATGTGGCAAAACTGCGCGGGGCGGCGTACGCCGATGTACGCGTGATGCATTTGCGGCAGCGCGATCTGACCACGAAGAGTGGACAAATTGGGACGCTGGCGCAGTCGGAATCGATCGGGCTCGGAATTCGTGTGCTCGCGAACGGTGCCTGGGGATTTGCCTCGACCGACCGGCTGACCCGCGACGGCGTGGCAGCTTGCGCGGCCCATGCAGTGGCGATCGCCAAGGCTTCCGCGCTGGCCAAGCGGCACGATGCTACGATGGTGGATGAGCAGGCGTTCGTCGATAGCTGGCAAAGTCCGTTCGTTAAAGATCCCTTTGAAATACCACTCGAATCGCAGTTAGCGCTGCTGCTGGCGGCTGACGCAGAGATGCGCCGCGTCAAAGGAGTGACACTCACCGAAACGGACATGCAGTTTCGTAAGATCGATTCCTGGTTTGCGTCGAGTATCGGTTCGCGCATTCACCAGCGAAAAGTAGTCTCGGGATGCGGGCTTGTGGCTACCTCGTTCCGGGGCGACGAAATTCAGAAGCGCTCGTATCCGAACAGCTTCGGCGGGCAGCACTCGCTCGCGGGATACGAGCTGATCGAATCGCTGAATTTGTTGCAACACGCGCCGGTCATCGCCGAGGAAGCAGCCGCGCTGCATACAGCAGCGCAGTGTCCGCAGAAAAACGGCACGCTGATTCTCGGCGGCAGTCAACTGGGGCTGCAAATTCACGAATCGGTGGGGCATCCCATCGAACTGGATCGCGTGCTCGGCGAAGAAGCCAATTTCGCGGGGACGAGTTTTCTTACGCTCGATAAGCTGAATCATTTGCGCTACGGCGCGGACATCGTGAACGTGGTTGCTGACGCACGCATCGAGCACGGGCCAGGACTCGGCAGCTTTGCTTACGACGACGAAGGCGTACAAGCGCAATGCACCGACATTATCAAGGATGGCCAATTCTGTGGCTATCTTTCCAATCGCGAAACCGCCAAGCTGATCGGCCTGCAACGTTCTTCCGGCACCATGCGCACGGAAAGCTGGAATCGTCTGCCGATTATTCGCATGACGAATATCAGCCTGTTACCCGGCAGTTGGGAGCACGATGATTTGATCGCGGACACCGACGACGGCATTTTTATGGAGACCAACAAGTCCTGGTCCATTGATGACCGCCGCTACCAATTTCAGTTTTCCACCGAGATTGGCTGGGAGATCAAAGGTGGCCGGAAGGTTCGCATGCTGAAAAATCCCAGCTATGGCGGAATCACCACGGAATTTTGGAATTCCTGCGACGCGATCTGTTCCTCCAAGCACTGGACGTTGTGGGGCACACCGAATTGCGGCAAAGGGCAGCCGATGCAGACCATGGGCACCGGGCACGGCGCCTCTCCGGCACGTTTCCGCAACATTCAGATTGGCGCAGCTTTTTCCGAACCATGAGCGCCGCGCAAAAAGCGAGTCGCGCGTTCGCACCGCGAGCGAAAGCCGCGAAGGCGACGCTTTCGGATGTTGGGCGGCTGCACGCCGTCATCAAAGATATTCTGCGCATCGCCAAGTCGGCTGGCGCCGAAGACGCCGAAGTGCATGTCGAAGAAGTGCTCGACGATCTCACCCGTTTTGCCAACAACGCCATCCACCAAAACGTGTCAGAAAATGGCATCACCGTTTCCGTGAGAACCATTGCCGATGGGCGCACCGCGCGCGTTACCACGAACCGCCTCGATGAAAATTCGCTGTGCACCGCGGTAGAATCTTCGCTTTCACTGGCTGCAAGCCAGCCGAAAGATACGCAACTGCTTGCGCTTCCCGGCAAACAGCGCTATCGCGCGGTGCAACGCTTCTCGAAGTACACCGCTGCAATCACTCCTGAAGACCGGGCACGCGCCGTGCGCCGGGCGTGCGATTTGGCGATCCAGCGTGGGCAAGTTGCCGCCGGAATTTTCTCTACCGGGGAATCGCAATCCGCGATGGGCAACTCGCGCGGTTTGCTGGCGGCATATCGCGAAACGCACGCGGAATTTTCCATCACCATGCAGGAAGCGCCGGCCGCAAGTTGGACCAAAGCCAACTCTGGAGACGTTCGCCAATTTGATCCGCAGCAACTGGCCGCGCGCGCGAGCGAAAAAGCGCATCTGGCTGTCGACGCCAAAGAAATTTCCACGGGGAAGTACACGGTGATCCTGGAGCCGGCCGCCGCGCTTGATTTTGTGGGATTTCTTTTCTACGATTTCGCGGCGACAGCGTTGGCCGATAAACGCTCGTGCTTGAACGAACGCATGGGCAAAGCGCTTTTCGGCAAGAACATCACCATCGCCGACGATGTGTACCATCCGTTGCAATTGGGCGCGCCCTTTGACGGCGAGGGAATTCCGCGGCAGAAAGTGTTATTGGTCGATCGCGGCGTACCGAAGAATCTGGTGTATTCGCGCAGAGCCGCCAAGGTCGCACGTAAATCGCCCACCGGCCACGGCTTTCCCCTGCCCAATGAATATGGCGAGGCGCCGATGAATTTGGTTTTTTCCGGCGGCGATTCGTCGGTCGAGCA
>JBEKVU010000271.1:0-6133 GCA_049513775.1 Candidatus Acidiferrum sp. | reverse complement strand
GCCACCTGTTTATATCTTTATATCGGCATCCCGGGCAAAAACCTTAGTCTTTCTCCTATCATCCGGCGATTCAGCAGGTTACCGCCGAAACCGGGTGCGCCGTGAAAGTTGGTGGTTGATAGCGGGAGATAAACCCGCCCGGGAACGGGTTCGCTCCGCCCCGGTAGCAATCAGAGCCGCACTCGAGGCAACGAAACTGCGGAAGCCTCAGGGAGCAGAGAGTCGCCAGGCGCGCGTGCAGGCCGTAACGTGAGTAAACGGGCGCGAACGGACGCGCGTACCGCGCCATTGTGCGGGGGCTTCTGTATTACCATGACTAGCCGACGGCGCGGGGCTTACGATAGGAGCCTGCGACGAAGCGCCATTGCGCCACTGCGCCGCGAACACCTGGATGACCGCTCCGCTCTTCACGGTACTCATCAACACGTTTAACTACGCCCGGTATGTCGAGCAGGCGGTACGCAGCGTTCTGGCGCAGGATTTTCCGACCGAGCGGGTGGAAATTCTGGTGGTCGACGACGGGTCAACTGACGATACCGAGCAGCGGCTGAAGGAATTCCGCGATGCTATTCGTTATTTGAAAAAACCCAACGGAGGACAGGCTTCCACATTCAATTTCGGGGTGCCGTATGCGCGCGGGGAATTCGTCGCGTTGCTGGATGCGGATGACGTGTGGCTTCCGAACAAGCTGCGCCGGATGCACGAAGCGTTTCAGAAACAGCCGGAAGCCGGGATGGCGTATCACCGGATTTACGAATGGAGGGAAGATGGCCAGCTATCGACACGCGGGCACTTCGTTCCGATTTCCGGGCGAGTGACGGAGCGAAGATTCTCTTTACTGTGCTATCCCATGATGCAGACGTCCAGCCTGGTGTTTCGGCGGCAGGCGATTGAGGATTTGCTGCCGGTCCCAGAAACATTGCGGACGCAAGCGGACGCGTACTTGACGGCGCTGATTATTTTCATTTGCCCGGTAGTAGCGGTGGATGAGTATCTGGCGAAGTACCGGGTGCACGGCGCGAATCTATTCCATAGCGGCGCGGCGGGCTTGACGACAGAGCGATTGGAAAATCGCGTGGCCATGCGCGCGGAATTGCTCGTGGGCATTGAAACATGGCTTCGGAGACATGAAATCGACACGGCCACACCAAATATTCGTGACTATTTAAAGCAGTGGAGAAAAGCGCAGGAGTCCGATGGGTTCACGCTGAAGGCTCCTGGGCGCTGGAGCTACTTTCAGCATTTGGTGGAATTCCCGGTGGTGTATCGCGAGATGATGAGCAGACGGCAGTTGGTGCACAGCTACCTGCGAGCGTTTGCTGCGCTGGCCCTGGGTTACCGGCATCTGCATTTCTTCGACGATGGCTATGCGCGCTGGAAAGCGATACGTGCGGGCGATAGGAAACAGGGAGCCGCGGGTGGATAAGAGAAAAGTATGGAGATGAACGCGCGGCCGCTGGTCTCTGCGGTGATTGTCAACTGGAACGGCGCGGAACATTTGAAGATTTGTCTGCCGAGTTTGCTGGCGCAGTCGTACGAGGCGCTGGAAATCATCGTGGTGGACAACGCGTCGACGGATGGATCGGAAAGCGTGGCGCAGGAGTATAAGGTGCGTTGGCTTAAGCTGGCCTCCAATGTGGGATTGGCGCCGGCGCTGAATCGCGGGGCGAAAATCGCGACTGGGAAGTTTTTGCTATTCGTGAACAATGACATGCGATTCGACGAGCAGTTTGTGGCGAAGCTGATGGAGCCGCTGCTGCGCGATGAAGAGATTTTTGCTACGGATGCCACACAGTTTTTTTGGGATGGGACGGGACCCGGGCACGCCGCGAGCCGGCTGGGGAGGGCGCCGAGCGGAAGAGCTTGGGAACTGGAATTGGTTCCGGGATTGTATTTTTCCCAGGAAAAGTCGGAGCGCGAGACTTGCGTGTTCATGGCGTCGGCGGCGTGCATGCTGGCGCGGCGAGCGCAGTTCGAGAGTTTGCGGGGATTTGACGATCGATTGCCGCTGGGATACGAGGACACAGAGATTTGCTGGCGGGCTTGGACGCGCGGATGGAAAGTGGTGTATGTCCCGCAGGCGATCTGCTGGCACCGCGTGGGGAGCTCGGGAAAATCGGTGGCAGGGGCACGCTATAATTTTCGCGGCGTGCTGACCGGAAGATTACTGCTGGCGACAAAGCTGCTACCATGGCGATACGCGCTGAATACCTGGGTGATTTCGATGGCCGGGTTTGCGAAAGATGCCCGCCGGTGGCAATGGAAGTTCGCGGCGGACCGGGCGCGGATACTGCTGCATATGGCGGGGTTGGTGCCGCGGCTGTTGGGAGAGAAAAAAGAATTGTTCAAGAGTGTCCGACGTTCTCCTGGGAAGCAGCTCGATTTGTTGTTAGGGCTGGCGAACGATTCGAGCGCGCGTAAATGAGAGCAAGCAACGGCGGGAAAGGTGCGTCGCGTGCAGATAAAACTTTAGGGCGTGTGAACGGGCCACTCTGATATGGCGAAATTGTTGTTGAAGGGCGCGCGATACATCAAGTGCTACGGGGAATTAGCGTTCGGGGGGCGACCGACAACGATCGAAAGCGCGATCGATTACTGCGTGGACCGGCCGATTTTGATGGCGCAGGCGCGATCGGAAATTCTACAACTGGGGAAATTGCTGCAAGAATCGGCGCCGAAGCGAAGTTTGGAGATCGGCACGAACTACGGCGGGACGCTGTTTTTGCTGTGCGCGGTTTCGCCGCCCAAGGCGAAGATCATCAGCCTGGATTTGCCGTTTGGGCCGTTTGGCGGCGGGTATCCGCGGCGCAAGATTCCGCTGTACCAACGATTTCCGCGTGCGGGCCAGAAACTGCATCTGGTGCGGGCGAATTCGCATGCGCAAGAAACGAAGGAGCGTGTGCTGCGGATTCTGGGCGGCGAGCAGCTCGATTATTTATTTTTGGATGGAGATCATACGTACCAGGGCGTGCGCAGCGATTTTGAGATGTATGCGCCGCTGGTGCGGAGCGGCGGGATGGTGGCGTTTCACGACATTGTGACGTATGACGCGAGGTCTAAATGCGAAGTCACCACGTTTTGGAATGAGATTAAAAAAAGCTACGCGCACCGCGAATTTATCGAGGGGCTGACAAACGGGGCGCCTCCGGTGGCGACGACCGGCGCGTCGATGGAGACGGCGGGGTTGGGAGTGTTGTTCATGCCGTAAGGGCGCTTTGCGGCGCGGCGGCTGAGTTTGTGCCATTTCATTATGTCCAAGCCATTTGTTAGCGCACGGATCGCTACCTATAATCACCAAGATTTTATTGCACAGGCGATTAAAAGCGTACTCGAGCAGGACTTCCCGGCATCGGAAACTGAAATTTTGGTGGTGCATCACGGTTCGAGGGACCGCACGGTAGAGATTGTGCGGAAATCTGCGCCGCGGGTGCGATTGCTGTCTAAAAGCAACGGGGGACCGGGCTCCGCGTTTCGTGCGGGGATTCCGGAAACGCGCGGCGAGATGGTGGCTTTTCTGGATGGCGACGATTGGCGGGCGCGTGAGAAGCTGACGGCGATTGCGGAACTGTTCCGCGCACAGCCTGGGGGGTGGGCTCGTGGGGCCTGGTATAAGCGACGTTTATCGTGACGTCCGAAGTTATAAGCGGGGGTTGCAAGAGGAGTGCCGGGTTCGGGTTGATTCGCCCGAGGAGGCGAAGAGGTTTCGTTTGCGGCGAGGAGTTCTGGGCACCAGCCGAAAGCGGATGCCGTTTCCGGTGCCAAATGACCTTGAGCGACGGGAGACTTAGCGCGGTGACGATCGGAACGCAGCAGATATGACGCTGATCCTCGGACTGAACTACACGCGAATGCATGATTCGTCGGCGTGTCTGGTGCGCGATGGCGAGCTGGTGTTCGCGGTGGCGGAAGAACGCTTGAGCCGGCTAAAGCACGATGCGGGATTTCCGCGGCTGGCAATTCAAGCCTGCCTGGATTTTGCGGGAGTGCGCGCGCAGCAGCTGGATGACGTGTGTTTTGGCTGGCCGGCGCCGGGAAGCGGATATCGGCATGATTTGAAATGTTATGCGAGCGGAAAATTGCCGCTGACGCTCACAAATTTGATTACGTCAACACAGCATTTCCTGAGCATGACGCGCCAGCGGGGCGGAGCGAAACGCTTCGTGCAACATTTTGGCGAGGTGAAGGCGCGATTTCGATTTGTGGATCATCACTTGGCGCACGCGCTGAGTTGCTATGGGTATTCCGGATTTGAAGATGCCGCGGTGGTCGTGATGGATGGGCGCGGGGCGTGGGAGGCGACGTCCATTTGGCATGGGCGGGATGGGCGGCTTGAACCCGTGCTGACCATTCCGTTTCCTGATTCGGTGGGAGTTTTCTACAGCGAGTTTACGGAATTTTTGGGATTTCACCGCAACAGCGATGAGTGGAAAGTGATGGGGCTGGCCCCGTATGGATCGGCGGGCGTGGACTTGCGCGCGTTTATGGATGTGGAAAGCGGGGATGAGGGAAGGCCGTATGTGGCGCACTCCGGGCGATTGATTTCGCAAGATGGCGCGCCGTTTGCGGAGATGATTGCGCGGCTGGGCGCGGCGCGCGTGGCGGAGAGCGAGATCGAGCAGCGGCATAAAGATATTGCCTACGCGGTGCAGGAAGCGTGCGAAGTGGCGATGATGAATGTGGTGCGGTTGGCGGTGGCGAAGACGGGATCGCGGAATTTGTGCCTGGCCGGCGGCGTGGCCCTGAATTCAAAGGCGAATGGGAAGATTGTGGCGTCGGGAATGATCGACAAGATTTTTGTGCAGCCCGCGGCTTCAGACGACGGTGTGGCGCTCGGCGCGGCGATGGCGCCGTATCTCGACGGCGGCGGGAAATTGCCAAATCGCGCGATGCGGCACGCGTATCTCGGGCCGTGCTTTGCTGACGATGCGATCGAGACGGTGCTGCGTACTTATAAGTTGCACTATAGGCGTGTGGCCGACGCGGCGGAGCCGGCCGCGGAATTGCTGGCGCAGGGGAAAATTCTTGGGTGGTTTCAGGGGCGTATGGAATTTGGGCCGCGAGCGCTAGGGGCGCGATCCATTCTGGCCGATCCGCGCGATCCGGAGATGAATGCTAAGGTGAATAATGCGGTGAAATTTCGCGAATGGTGGCGGCCGTTCGCGCCTTCGTTTCAAAAGGAGATTGCCGGGGAGTATCTGGAGAGCGCGACGGATTCGCCGTTCATGATTTTGACAGCGCAGGTGCGGCCGGAGAAACGGGCGGTGATTCCTTCGGTGACGCACGTGGATGGGAGCGCGCGGCCGCAGACGGTCGAGAAGGAGATTAATCCGCTGTACTGGCGGTTGATTGAGGGGTTTGGGCGGCGCACGGGTGTGCCGGTGATTATGAATACGTCGTTTAATTTGCGCGGGGAGGCGATCGTGAATACGCCCACGGACGCGATTCGAACATTTTTCAGTTCGGGGATGGATTATCTGGTGATTGGGAATTTTGTGGTGGAGAAATAGATTGATGAGCGCGCTACGGGCGGTGCCGGCGCGATGATGCAGAAATGTGTGGCGCTGCTCGGGCGGCGCGACACGCCTACCGATGCGGTGGAGGAGTATTGCCGTTTTCTCGCAGCGGCGCTTACCGTGCACGGATATGAAATGGAGATTGCGCGTGTCGCGTGGGCGGAGCGCGGGTGGGCGGCGGCGCTTGCGGAGCTAAAGCGCGACGCGCTCGGCTGGCGTGGGGCGCCGGTACTGGTGCAGTACACGGCGCTGGCGTGGTCCCGGCGCGGGTTTCCTTTGCGAGTGTTGCGCGTGCTGGATATTTTGCGCGATGCGGGAGCGCGGGTCGGAGTGGTGTTTCACGATGCGGAGCCGTTTGCCGGGGCGCGCGTGGTGGATCGGCTGCGGAGGCGGGCGCAGCTTCGCGTGATGCGCGAGGCGTTGCGGCGGGCGCGGCCGGTGATTTTTACTTTGGCGCTGGATCATGTTTCGTGGCTACCGAAACAATTCGGCGGCGCTAAGTTCATACCTGTCGGAGCGAACCTTCCTGAGGTCGCTGGCTTATCGCGAGGGCCACGAGTTGGTGCGGGCGATGCAGGTCTGACCGTCGCGGTTTTTGGCGTTACGGGCGGAGCGCATGG
>JBEKVU010000270.1:0-6137 GCA_049513775.1 Candidatus Acidiferrum sp. | reverse complement strand
GCCGAACAGGGAGAGGATGGCGCCGATGATCCATGCCGCGAAAACGATGGAGACGGAGTGGCCTTCGCGGGCCATTTCCGCGGGTTTCAGGAAGATGCCGGTGCCGATCATGGTGCCCACCACGATGGCGGCGGAGGACCAGGCGCCGAGACCGCGGACGAGTTCGAGGCGGCGTTCGGTCAATGGGTCTCCAGGGGTCGCGGGAGCCTGGTTTTTGCGAGAAGGCGACTGACGACCGCGCCTACCAGAAATGTGCTGCAGGAGCCAATCATAAAGTACCAGGTGAAAGCGATGGTGGTGAAGCGCAGCACGGAAAGAACGGTGACGAGGCCGGCAATCATGCCTGCTAGTGCGCCGTTGGCGGTGGTGCTGCGGTCAAAGGTGCCGAGCAAAAACAGTCCGAGTAGGCTGCCTAGTGGGATGGCTGCGACCGTGAGACCTGTCTCAAGGAGCGATTGCCACCTGACGAAGCCAAACGCCATAAGTACGCCGCCCCAGAAGAGCGTGGCCAGGCGGGAAGTGCGCAGGAGCGTTGCGGAATTCGCGGTCGCGGTGGATGAGTTATTCGCTGCGGGGGGTGAGAAATCGAGGACGGTGGAAGCGGCAAGGGAATTTAGCGAGCCGCTGGCGTTGGACATGGCTACGGCGACAATAGAGGCGAGGAGCAGGCCCGCAAGGCCCGCGGGCATTTCGCGAACGAGAAAAAGTGGAAGGATGCGGTCGGTGCGTTCGCCGGACTCGAGTAACGGAATATGTTGCGCAAAAACGTAGAGGCCCACGCCGATCAGCAGGAAAATCGTGAATTGCACGAGCACGATGACTCCGCTCGCTAACAGCGCGCGGCGACTGTCTCTTTCGTTGCGGGCGGCTAGCAGTCTTTGCACGATGGTCTGGTCGGTGCCGTGCGTGGCCATGGTGAGGAATGCGCCCCCGATCAAACCGGACCATAGGGTGTATTTTGTGGCGAGATGGAAGGAGAAGTCGAAGATTTGCAGCTTGTGGCCGGCTGCGGCTGCGACTTGTGCGAGTTCGCTCCAGCCGCCAGGGATGCGGTGGAGCAGGACCAGGAGCGTCACGGCGCTTCCCGCAAGATACAGAGTTAGCTGCGCTACGTCGGTCCAGATGACGGCTTTCATACCCCCTTCGAAGGTGTAAAGAATGGTGAGGGCCATGACGAGCACGACGGCCACGGTCTCGGAGGTTCCTAGCACCACGCTGACGACAAGCGCTATGGCGGAAATGCGCACGCCCTCGGCGATGGCTCTGGTGATCAAGAATGTTCCTGCGGCTACTTTGCGCATTTCTGAGCCGAAGCGGTTTTCAATGATCGCGTAGGCAGTGAAGTATTCGCCGCGAAAATATCCGGGAAGCAGGAGCAGTACGATTAGCAGGCGACCCAGCAGATAGCCAAAGACCAACTGCAGGAAGGCGAGATTTCCAGCGTACGAGATGGCGGGTGTGCCGATGATGGTCAGCGTTGAGGTTTCCGTGGCTACGATGGAGAAAGCCAGCGCCCACCACGGCGCGGAGCGGCCGCCGAGAAAATAGTCGCTGGCGTTGCGCTGGCCGCGGCGGAAATATATGCCGAGCGCCGTCACTCCCAAAAGATAAGCAACGACGATGGCCAGGTCGACGGGATGGATGCGCATCGCGCAGAGTTTACCTGTTGTCCGTCGGGAAACGCTGGCTATTTTCTTGCTGCGCGCGTGCGCTATTCTTTGGGCATGCGCTGCGACTTGGGAATTGACGACGACGGCGCGCATACGGACTGCGTGCTGATGGACGAAAGCTGGACGGTCCTGGTGTGCTCGTGGCGTTCCAATCTTATTCTCGTTGGCATGGATGCTTGCATGGCAGCGGTCGCGCGCCTGAGTGGGCCCGATCAGTGGGCCAGGAGCTAGCGGGTGGAAGAGCAACTCTTCAAGGATCGCGAAATCGCGCGTACGGCGACGGGCGATGAGCTGGCGCGGCTGCTCTTTCATGCCGACGCGGAAGTGTTGGTGGCGCTGGTCGGCAACAGGGCGCTCGATGAGACGCAGCTTTGCCTGATGCTGGAACGCAAGAATTTGCCTGCAGAGGTTTTGCAAGAGGTAGCGCGACGTAAGGGGTTGACGAAGAGTTACCGCGTGAAGCGCGCGCTGGCGTTTCATCCGCGGTCGCCAAGGCTGGTGGGTTTGCGGCTGTTGCGCGATCTTTATCTGATGGACCTTGTGCAGCTCACGTTCTTGCCGGCGGTCTCGGTGGAATTGAAGCTTAACGCGGAAGAGCAACTGGTGGCGCGGCTGCCGCAACTGCCGCTCGGGCAAAAGATCACCTTGGCGCGGCGCGGTCCCGCGCGCTTGGCGGGGGCGCTGGTGGCGGAGGGGCATCCACAGCTGCTTTCGGTGGCCCTCGATAACCCGCGGCTGACGGAAGCGCAGATTTTGAAGGCGTTGGCGCGAGGAAAAACGCCTGCGGCGGTGCCGTCGGCTATTGCGCATCACCGGAAATGGTCGGAACTGTATAACGTGCGACTGGCGCTGGTGCGGCATCCTTTGTCGCCTTTAGGCAGCGTGCTGGCATACCTGCCGCAGCTAACCGTGTCCGATTTGCGAGAATTGGCCTCGCCGGGGATTGTACCGGAGGCCTTGCGTAAATATTTGCAGGCGGAGGTGGCTCGGCGTATCAGCCGGGGAGAGCAGAGCGAAGGCGTGCGCGAATCGCGTGGCGCGGAATCGGAAGCGTAAGGGCCGCGGTCGGGGCCGAGCCCTGATTTCCGGCGCTTCGGTGTACATCACTTGGGTTGCCGGCGTTTCGTCATGAAGGATGACCGCTAGTTTGTCGGGAACAAAACATTCACAAGTGGCGTCGTATGCTTGTAATGAAACGAGGCGTATGCTGGTCGCATCCGTACGGTGGTAGTGATCTGCATTGGCGACGCGAAATCTCTGGCAGGAGGTTTCACCTGAATCATGGCAGCGAGCGACCTGCCCGTCCGTCGCACCGAGCGAAGGCGGGCAATACGTATTTCCTTTCGTGCCGCGCTCGAGATCGAGTGGGGTTCGGCGGTGTTGCGCGGACACACACGGGACGTGAGCGCGAGCGGCATGTTTATCGAGGCCGCCGATACGCTGTGGGTGGGCGCGGGATTTACCGCGCGGTTGAACCTGGAGCCCCCTGTTCACCTGGACTGCTCGGTGAAGCGCGTCGAGCCCGGACGCGGCATGGGCGTGAGTGTAGACCTTTCGAAGGCCGAGAATCACAAGCGTTACCAGGAGTTCCTCGCGCTGCTTTCCACACCCCGCGCTTAGATTTGCCGCCGGTCTGGCCGCCACGAATTTCCCACTGCGTTTATACTGGTGCCGATGATCCGATGCTTTGATTGTGGGGCGGAGCGCACCAGCGATCAGTGTCCGGCTTGCGGGCTGACCACGGCCGCGGCAGAGTTGGTGTTTCGACGCCGGCTGGTGAATCGCACCGCGGTGTTTTTAGTGGGTTCGCTGGCGTTTCCGTACGTTAGCCAGATTTATCCTCCGCTCGATCTGGACTTGATGCTGGTGTTTTTTGGTTTGCTGTTTTTTGTCGCGCTGACGCTGGCGATCATCCTGGACCGGCGCGCGCGCAACCGGCAGGAACTGGAAGTCTTGAAACGCATCTATTCTGGATTTATACCCTTGCCCTGGCTGCTGGCGGCGGCCTTGTTTCTGAATGGCAAACTGGATTCCCCGAAGAACATTGTGTACCACCCTACGGCAGTGGAAAATCGTTTTTACATGAAGGGTTTGCTGCGTGGGAGTAGGCGGTTATTTGTGGACGGCTGGCGATACGGGCAGAAGATCGAGCGATTGCCGGTGGATGCCGACGATTTCGATCGTTTTCAGGACGGGGACACGGTATTGGTTGGCGTCGAGCCTGGCGCGATTGGCATTCCCTGGTACTACGGGATTTACCGGCGATAGTTTTGAGAGCGCTAGTAGGCGGACTTACCGTTTAAGAGCAGCGGAATTTGTAATTCGACCACAGAGCCGTTTTTGGGCAAACGGAAGCGTAGGCGACCCATGGAGCCAACGTCGCGCTGCTTCCATTCGGTGATGTCCAGCGGTTGGGCGGGTTTGTCGGCGGGAGACCACGCGACGTTTTCGGCTTGTGCGGTGACCGTTGCAGGATCGATGTCGTAGACTTCTTGCTGATTGACATTGATAAGCAAATAACGCTTCCAGAGTCTCAGCAGCAGCACGCCGCGTTTTTCCATGTGATACATGTTCCAGGATTTTGGCGGTCCATCGTCGAGCTTGACGATGGCGAATTCGACCGGTTTCCAAATAGGCTTGTTTTGCGCGCGGATTGGCGAAGAGAGAAAAACCGTCACAAGAACAATGGCCGCGAGGCGGAAAAAGTTGGTCATCTTTGATTCAAGGGCCCGGAGTTGTAGAAGGGACGCGTACCGGTGGCCCACATCAGGATAATACGTTTTTCTAGCCAACGGAGCCGCACTCTTTGCAAAGCGGGCCCCGCTCCCGAAGGCCGACCGTGCTCTGGCGGGTACTAAACCGCGGCGAGCGGGTCATCGCGATGGAAATGGGGCTTTCCGAGCGGTCATGGAGTTGGCGCGCGTTCCCCGATTTTCGCGGACACCCGTGGCAGCTTTGCAAAATCTTTTACGTAGGCGCGTAACCCGAAAGTCGGCGTGATTTTGGAATACCCGGCGAGCAGCTGATCCTTGTAGCGGTCCTGGAACCAGTCCAGCGGGTCAGACGGATCGAGGTCCAAGACCGTGATGTCGGCGTCTTCCATGGTCAGCTTACCGAAGCGCAGCTTATTTCCCCGGAAGGCCATATAATTGCCATTTTCAATGGGCGGAGCAGCTTCTCCGGTGCCAAAGATGGTAACCACTTGATCGTTTTCGATGCGCACGGCGGTGACCTTGCCTTGAATGTGCGGTGGCGGAGCGAGCTTGCTCATGTCTAGGATTAGGTCGTCCTTGTCCACGTCGATGCCCGGTACTTTGCTGGAGCCCAGCACATTGGCCAAGTCGATCCCGAAAAGATTCATGATGCCTTTCACAGGAATCTTGAAGGCCTTTACCTTTTGGCTGTGGATGCGAATCCTTCCGTCACCGTTCGGACTGAGCGCCCCAATGGTCTCGAAAGGAACATCGCCTCTACTGTGGAGCTTGCCCTTTACGTGCAGATGATCGCCCTCGACGAAGATCGACAGATCCTTCAGTGGTGCATCGGGTTTCGCAAAAACGTAATCGTTCATGACCGCGGCAAGCGCAGCAGCGGAAACCGAGACCCGTGCGGACTTCACGCGCACTTCGAAAGAAGTTTTGTCTTCGAGCACCGGCATGGTGTTGTTGCCGGTGGGGATGATCTCACCATTCAGGCTTTCGATGTGCGCCGCGGCAGCCGAAGAAAAATGAAATAGCACGTTGTGCATTTGTGCCTGCACGACGCGGGTCGTTTCGGGAACGGGTGCCGCAGGGGGCGGCGCAGTATTTTGCGACGTTGCAGTCTGCGTAGTAGGAGCCGGGGCGTGGGAACAGCCGAAAGTTGCGAAGATGGTTGCGACGAGCCAGAAAGCATGGAATTGACGAATCAGCATGCTCGAATAAACCGACGGTTCGATTCTCTCGCTTGTGGCTTCCATGAGGCTCCGTTGCGTAGTGGCTGGTGCGAATCAGGGAGCCAGTTTGCCATAGGAAGCCTTAGCAAAGGCATGCGGCAAACACTTGAGAGCCAAGCCGAAGAAGCAGGCGAGACTGACGATATGTATAATGCCGTGCAATGATTTCCACTGCCGCACTGAGCAAGCGCGTTTATCGGATGGTGATGCGGGTATTTCCGGAATGCGCGACGATTTCGCAGGCCGTAGCCTTCAATCTGTTTCTGGCTTTCTTTCCGATTCTTCTTGCGGTGGTGGGTATCGCGAACTCGTCCATTGGCGGAAAGACCAGCCTGCTCGATCTCATCACCGATCTGACGCGTTTCCTGCCTCCGGGCAGCCAACAAATCGTGGCGCAATTTCTTGTGAAGCGCGGGCCGGACGCGTGGAAGATCGCGCTACTCGGATGGAGCGGAACGCTTTTCGCCGGCACGCAGGTGATGAAGCTGCTAATGGAAGGCATTCATATGGTGTACGGCGAGCCGATCCGCGCG
>JBEKVU010000269.1:0-6140 GCA_049513775.1 Candidatus Acidiferrum sp. | reverse complement strand
CTGGATGGTTTTGGAGTCATCGAGAATGTGGAGCCAGTGAACGGCCCCGCTCCCATATATATCTTTGTCACGGCTCACGATGTGCACGCCATTCGTGCATTCGAAGTGCACGCTGTTGACTATCTTCTGAAACCGTATGATAAACAGCGATTTGCCAAGGCGCTGGTTCACGCACGCCAGGTTCTCGAACAGCGCAGGGAAGCAAATCGAGATCTCGAACCGCTGCTCCGATCCCTCCGTAGTCTCCGCACGTTGGAACGCTTTGTGGTGAAGGACAATAAGCGGATTTTCTTTGTTCCCGTTTCTAACGTTTTGTGGATCGAAGCCACGGGAAACTACGCCTGCATACACACTGCCAGCGACAGGCACCTGTTGCGTGAAACCTTGGCGCACCTGGAAGAGAAACTCGCGCCACACCACTTCATCCGCGTACGGAAGTCGGCCATCGTGAACGGCGCCTGCATTAGCGAGGTTCGTCCGATGTTCGATGGGGTTTACGACATCGTACTGGCTGGAGGAGCGGTGGTCACGTCGAGCCGCAGATACGCTCACAAGTTACGGGCACTGCTGGAATCCTAGTCTTCTACGTCAATCATGATGGTCGGTGAGTGACAACTCGCCAATGCGCAATGAGCGGTTTCATCTGTCGGCTACCCGAGACACTTTGCACCTTCACGGCGAATAACCGGCTACCCGAAAGTTGCTGGTTGTTCAACAATCGGAACTGGTTCACGCCATCTGGAGAATCAGTACCCATAATTCGGCTAGGCTGTAGACAAAACCGTGGATGCTTGCAATCAGGCAAGGCAATGGAGGTTTTTGTTCTCCCACGCGGTCATTGGAGGAACACTGGATGGCGGATCGAGGTTGTTAGATGAAGAGACGGCTGGGCTTGACGCTTGTTCCGCTTGTTCCAATTGGCGAGTGGCGGTGGCTGCAACGCAATGTTCATTAGCCTACGTAGAATCAATTGTCCGCGGCAGTTCTCATGCCGATGCGGCTTTTGCCATGTCGTGCACGACATCGAAGCGCAGGCCGTACCAACCTGGTCCGCGTCCGGGTCCGGATCTTCGCAGAGATGTCCTGTAAGGTGTTATCGTCCATGGATCTCAGGGTTCCAACTAGGCGAATTATCAGGCTTCTAAAGCTAAAGATTGCCAACTGTTCGCAATCCTTTACTCTCGAGGCCGTTTCACACCTGACTAACTGCAGCTATTTCAAACGCCTTTGAATGGCGAGCGAATTGCGATCCGTGCATACGAGTTGCCATGCTTTAGGCCCGGTTTCCTGTCCTGCTTCCCGGCCTTTCAGTCGGCAACAGGGGGTTTTGATCGGATAGTCTGTTGGTTGGTCAATCCATGAGGAGGGTAAGGATGAAAGGATACCTAAAGCTAGGGAGCCACGTCTTGCTGGCTCTAGCAGTACTAACACTCTGGCAAGGCGGCTCAGTGGCCCAGGCCGATGAGATCGTTGGTGTGTTTAGCAATCCCATCGTTCAGGGAAACGTACTGAACGATCCAACGGTCGGAACTTTGACGTCCTTCGATAACACCGGCACGGCCCTAGTGGGAGTTAACTCCGCGAATGCCGGCTGTTCCGGCAGCAACACCCTGTGTTGGGGAAGCGATCCGGGTTCCGGTCTCCCGCTGAGTCAACAATACAGCGAGTTGACTTTCACGGGTGCCAACGTAACGGGTCCGAACCAGACGCTCGGAACCATCAACTTCCTAAACGGGACAAGCGCGCTTAACAGCCTGATCTTCGGCGCCACGCTTACCTTCTACGATGCCACGACGGGTATGACCAACCTAGGGTCTGACACCGTGATCATTTCTACCACCTCGAATCAGTACTCGGGAACGGGCCTGACGTCATCAGAACTCGCAACCGACGCGGACTACATCAACATCTGCGGCAACAACAGCAATATTTGCGGAAGTTCGCTGGAGGCATATGAAGACAGCGAAGGCGGAATTGGCGTGACCGCCACTCTGACGGGCAGCATCGTTGGTGACCCGCATATAGAGCTCACGGGCATTTCCGCTAACGGCCAAGCTGCCAACGGCGGTGTGGTCGGCAACGAGACCCCATTGGGCGTTCCTGAGCCTTCGACCCTGACGATGATGTCGGCCGGATTGCTCGTCGGCGCCGGTCTGCTAATCCGCCGCGCCTAGTCGAGGCAACAAAAAGCCCTCTAGAGGTGGTCTGCCCTTTGCAAAAACCGTAAAGGTGGGCGACTCTGGGGGGCAGACACAATGCTCAAAAATATCTGTGGCTGGCCCACGCTCAACCCTTTGAGCTTGGGCCATTCTTTTGATACTGCCTTTCGATTTACCATCCACCAAGTCCACGAAGCCATTGGTAAGTGGCTGGTTAAACGATCGGTCTCTCTAACGAGGTCGGCCGTTGCAAGTATTTTCTCTCCGGGTGTCGGCCCCCTCCGGGCACACCCGTGCGGCGCTTTGTGTTTCGTAGTCACTGCGATCGATGGTCGTCGTCGGAAGGGAGCTTCTCCTATATTGACTGGTTGTTTTCTGGTAAACCTCGAGGCACAGCCGCAATCCTCGAACGAGAGTTTCACTGTAGCCTATCCCGTATCAAAAAAAACTTGCTGCTGGGCGTGCCGCAACGCGACATCACCCCCTGAAAGCGCGGCCAGGTGTTGAGCCGATCTGCCCGCGATTCACCATCAACTACGAAATGGACCGCCCTAGCCGCACTCCGAGCGGCCGTCCCGAAGTTCCGGTCCAGCGCGGCGACAAGAATGACGATCTCTACCGCACCTTGCTCGCCGCGCGCCTTCGGGTGGTAGGATGGGCTCGTTCGCGATGCATCGCCACATATGTCTTTGCGTGCTGTCGCTGCTGTCTGTCTCGCCAGTGCGGGCGGGGACGCAGCGGGTGTTGCCGGATGGCTATACGCGACGGGTGTGGCAAACCCAGGATGGCCTACCGGAAAACACCGTCCAGGCGTTTGCACAGACTCCGGATCATTACCTATGGATCGGCACGAGCGGAGGCCTGGTTCGTTTTGATGGCGCGCGATTTGTGGCCTTTGACCGCGGCAACACGCCGGCCATTCATGAAAACAGTATTTTTTCTCTGACGGTCAGGCGGGACGGCAGTCTGTGGGCCAGCACCGACGGCGGTGGACTGGTGCGCTATGCCAATGGCGTTTTTCGCTGGTACGGCGCGCCGGATGGAGTAACTAACGGATTTGTCCGCGCAGCTTACGAAGATAGCCAGGGACGGTTCTGGGTGGGTACGGACGATGGCTTGTTCCAGCTGATTGACGAGCGATTCGTGCGGGTGGATGGCACGGCGAAAATCGCGCCGCTCGCGGTGCACGCAATTCGCGAAGACCACGAAGGTGGATTGTGGGTTGGCGGCGCACGGCTGATCCGTATTCTAGACGGCGAGAGCAAGGAGTACGCGCTCGAAGGGTACCCGAGCGCCACGCGCGTCAAGACCATTCTAGAAACGCCCGATGGCCGGGTGTGGGTCGGGACAGTATCAGGGTTGCAGCGTTCGCGCGGGGATTTAGCTAGTGCGCGCTTCGAGCGCGTCTCGGATATTGACAATACCGTGCGGGTGTTGCGCACTGACCGCGACGGCACTCTATGGATCGGCAGTATCGGTGGCGGATTAGTACGTTTCCGCGAAGGGCGCTTTACACGCATGATCATGCCGGACAATCCTCCGGGCAGTACGGTGCTGGGCCTGTTTGAAGATTCCGAGCAGAACATGTGGGTTGGCATGCAAACGGGAATGTTGAGGCTGAGCCGCACGGCGATGACGACCTTTCCCTTGCCAGATGTGCAAAACGCGGACTTCGGCACGGTGTATGCCGATGTGGACGGTTCCCTATGGGTGGCCAGCACCGATTTGTATCTCATCGATACGCGTAGAGATAGCGCGGAGTTAGTCGCGGCGCCCGAGACGGGCGCGCGAGTGCGTAACGTGCTGCGCGATCACACGGGCTCTTTATGGGTGGGCACAGATGGCCACGGCGCTTTCCGCAGTGACGGTTACGGCGCTTCGCGCGCCGATGGCTCCGGCCAGAGCGAGAAAAGACTGTTCGATCGAGGCCCGGAAAAGCTCCGTTTCACCGTCCACTACACCACGCACAACGGATTGACCAACGATTTCGTGCGCGCGTTTTTGGAAGGCCGCGACGGGAGTGTGTGGATTGCCACGGATGAAGGACTCAACCGCTGGCGTGATGGCGCGATCACGCAGTACCGCATGACGGACGGCTTGTGTTACTTCAGCGTTCGCGCATTGCTAGAAGATCGCTTGGGCGGCATCTGGATTGGCACTGACCGCGGCGTCAGTCACTGGAGGGATGGCACGTTCGTGCAAGACCCGGTGGTGCAGCGCTTGCTCAACGAAAAAGTTTGGGCGGTGCACGAGGACAGCGATGGCGGCTTATGGTTTGGTACACGCGGGGCGGGGCTTTTTCGTTGGCGCGACGGTGCTTTAGCCGCATTCGGCACAGACCAAGGGCTGGCCAGCAACAGCGTCTATCAGATTCTGGAGGACGCGCGCAAAACGCTGTGGATGAGTGGACCAGCAGGAATTTCTTCCGTGTCGCGTCTGGAGCTGGACAAACTCGCCGAACATGCCGTGCTGCACCCTGCAGTCACGCTTTATGGATTGTCTGACGGCGTGGAGGCCACGCAGATGCACGGTGGTACGCAGCCAGCCGGAACGTTGACGTCCAGCGGCGAGCTGTGGTTTCCCAGCAACCGCGGACCCGTGCGCGTGCTGCCGGACCAGACTCGCCTGGGCGGTTTGCCGCAAGTGGCCATTGAACAAGTTTTGGTGGACGGACGTGAGATGCCCACCAGCGATGCGCTGGTGGTCCCGCCGGGCGAAGGCCGCCTGCAGATCGATTACAGTGCCATCCGCTTGCGTTCGCAGGAGCGCATCCGCTTTCGCTACAAGCTGGAGGGCTTCGACGAAGAGTGGGTGCCGGCGCTAAACCGGCGCGTAGCCTACTACACGAATCTGCCACCAGGGCCCTACCGCTTTCGCGTGCAAGCCTTTGAAATGAATATGCCGGACCGCGTGGCGGAGGCTGCGCTGCCCTTTACGTGGCGTGCACACTTTTATCGCACGTGGTGGTTTTTCGCACTGTGCGTCGCCTCGGCGCTCACGGTGGTGTTTGCCGTGTATCGCTTGCGGCTGCGCCAGGTGCACGCACGGTTTGAAGGAATGCTCGAAGAACGAAACCGCATCGCGCGCGAAATGCACGACACGGTGATTCAGGGCTGCGCCAGTGCGTCGGCCTTGCTGGAGGCGGTGGTTTCGATAGAGGAGGAGTCCTCCGGCACGCGCAGAGAGTTGCTGGATTCCGCGCGCAGCCAAATCGCCAGCACCGTGGACGAGGCGCGCCTCGCGATATGGAACCTGCGGCAGGACGAGAGCGCCTCGCCCCACATCCAACAATTGCTCGAAAATATGGCGCAGCAAATCAGCCACGTGTCGCGCGTGCCGGTGTATTGTGAAACTTCCGGCGCCTCGGCCCCGCTCGATCGCGTGGTGGAATATGTGATTCTGATGGTTGCTCGCGAAGCCGTCTATAACGCCGTGCATCACGCGCAACCCAGCAAAGTGGCCGTTCGGGTCTTTTTCGAAACCGATAAAGTACGCCTGGAAGTCACGGACGACGGACGCGGGTTTGATTTGCCGGAGGTGCTGGCGGGCCAAACGGCGCATTTCGGGCTGGTGGGCATGCGTGAGCGCGTCGAACATCTCGGAGGCCACTTCGCGGTGCACAGCGCCGCCGGGCGAGGCACGCAACTTTGCGCGGAGTTGCCGACCGCTACTAGCCGGAGTATGGTGAGCGTAAAGGAATGACGGCGACGCACAAAATCAGCGTGCTGGTGGTCGATGACCATCCCATCATGCGTCTCGGCGTGGCGGCGATTATCAACGCCCAGGGTGACATGAAAGTTTGTGGCCAAGCGGGCTCAGGCGAAGAGGCCGTCACGCTCTTCAAGAAATCCCGGCCAGACATCACCTTGCTGGATTTGCGGCTTCCGGCCATGAGCGGCTTGGAGGCGCTGCGTGTGATCCGCCAAGAAGACCCCCACGCGCGCTGCATTGTCCTGACTACCTACGAGGGTGACGAAGACA
>JBEKVU010000268.1:0-6172 GCA_049513775.1 Candidatus Acidiferrum sp. | reverse complement strand
CGCAATGGTGGCCGAGATATCATTTACTTGCCCGATGATCCCGCTGATGGTCTTGATCGCTTCTACCGCGCTCTTGGCGTCGGTTTGGATGGCGGCAATGCGGCGGCTGATGTCTTCCGTGGCTTTCGCGGTCTGCTTGGCCAGCCCTTTCACTTCGTTGGCGACCACGGCGAAGCCCTTGCCCGCATCGCCGGCGCGTGCGGCTTCAATGGTGGCGTTCAGCGCCAACAAATTCGTCTGCTGCGCGATCGAGGTGATGACCTTGATGACCTCTCCGATTTCCGCGCTCGATTCGCCGAGCTTGGTTACCGTGGCATCCGTCTGAGCGGCCGCCTTCATCGCCTGGCGTGCTACTCTTGCCGCTTCGCCGGCGTTCTTGGCAATGTCACCGATGCTGGACGTCATTTGCTCCGTGTTGGTGGCCATGGTTTGCAGGTTGCGATTGATTTCGCCGGTCGCGGCGGATACCACCCCGGCTTGCGCCGAGGTCTCTTCGGAATTGGCGGTAATCTGCTGGCTGGTTGCGGAGAATTTCTCGCTCGCGGAAGCAATCTGCGCGGCCCCCGAGGAGATCGAGGCAATCATCTCGCGCAAACTCTGTTGCATCAGGTTGATGTTGCCGGCGAGTTCTCCGAGCTCGTCGGCGCTGCGCACCGCCAGATTCTCGCTGGTCACATCCCGCGCGGCCACGCGCCTCACTACCGCGCCTACCTCGCCGACGGGTCCGGCGATGAGCTGCGTGGTGACCGTCACCATCAACACGCTCAGCACAACGGCTACGACCAAGGTTGCCAAAATCCACCAGACCGCCATTTGATAAACCTTGGCGCTGGCCTGGCTGGCGTCCGCGGCGCCTTTGACTTTCAGATCGATCTCCTCCTGAATGTCGGACATCGCCTGACTGAAATCGCCTAGCGCGTTCCCCAAGACCTCGGACACCGCGTCGGCATTTTTCTTGCTGTTGACGAACCCGATGATGGTCTGCGTTTCTGTGCGGCTAACCTCGATATCCTGCTTTATGGTCTCGAAAAGCTTCTTCTCCTGTGAAGAATCGATCAGCGGCTCGAAGGCCGCTACGGCTTTGGTTACTGCAGCCGCGCCCGATTGCATGTTCGCGACGCGCAGGGCCCGCTCGTCATCATCGCTGGCAAAGGTGTAGGCCATCTCTCCGACGCGATATTGCATCAAGCCAGCGCGCAGGTCCGACAGAGACTGAATGGCAGGGATGCGGTGGTCGGACATATCCACGGTGGTGGCACGCACCGCAGCCAGCTTATAGAGCGAGAAGGCACCCAGGAAGAGCGTCAGAAACACCACCACCGCGAAGGCCATGATCTGTTTGCTCCGTATTCCCCGGTCTAAAAGCCATTTCACAAATGCGCTCCTTTTTCTACGATGCGGGCGTAACCAGTTCCCCTGGCTCGGCCGTCTCGCAGACGCGGTCGGTATCCAGCACATGCATCAACTGTTTGTCGAGCTTGTGCACTCCGAGAATCGCCGAGCGCACCGCGCCACGCAGCCTCTCGGGCGGTGGTTCAAAAGTGTCTTCTTCGACCTCCACGACGTCCCCGATCTCGTCGACCAGCAGGCTTAGCGCTTCGTCGCCATCGCGCACCACCACGTGCATGGGAATTTTCTCCGGCGCGCGCTCAGGCAGCGCCAGGCTCCTGCGCAGATCCACGGCGATCACAATCTGTCCGCGCAAGTTCATCAGCGCACGCACTTCGAAGGGCGCCAGCGGAACCTCCGTCAGTTCAAGGCTCTGCAGCACTTCCTGAACCCTCAGCAATTCGATTCCGAAAAGATAGTTGTCCAGATAAAACGTGCAGTACTGCCGGGGATTGGCCATGGCTCAGTCAACCACCTGCGCGTGCAGTTCGTCGTGAGCGGGCATGGCTGTTGCGGCGCGCAGGATGGCGTCGAGGTCCAGCAATTCCGTGACGCGATTCTCGAGGACCACCGCATATAAGACACCCGGCCGCGTCGGTGGGGACTTCACGTCCGGGCGGTCTTCGATAATGTCGAGTATTTGTTCCACCACGATTCCGACGCTGCCCCCCGCGTGATTGCAAACCAGCACTTGAACCGACGCTGGTCCTTGCGCCCCGGCCGCAGGACTTTCGTGGCGCGGTCGCCGGCGCCTTTCCTGCAATACCGCTCTCAGATGGATCAACGGCAGGATTTGCCCGCGATACTGAATGACCGATTGCGCGCCGGACATCTCCATTTGCTCGGCGGGAAACTCTTCGAGTCGCGCCAGCGCGTCCAGCGGCAAGGCCATGCGCGCCTGATCCGGCCCGTTGAACACCAGGAATGTCTCTTGGCCTGTGGTCTGCTCTTTATTTCCCGCCTCGGTGCTGGTGGCCATCGCTTGCTCGGGCACCTGGCTGAGGATGCTGGCGTGCTGCGCAAGGCCCAGCACGTCCAGGATCAAGGCCACCTGCCCGTCGCCCATAATGGTCGCGCCGGCAAAGGTTTTTAGCCCCTTGAGGCGCCGGCCCAGCGGTTTGACGACAATCTCTTCGGTGTCGCGGATCTCGTCTACGATCAGTCCAAACTGCCGGTTGTCCGCTTGCAGCACCACCATATTGACGGCAGCGTCGGCGTTGACGGCGGCGTCCACACCCGCTTTCTTAATCTTCAACTCGCGATCAAGATAGGCGAGCGGCAGGAGCCGCCCGCGCAAGCGATACACGGGCGATCCATGGACCATCTCAATGCCAGTGCGTGTGCGGTCGCCTTCGATGCGCACCAGTTCAATCAGACTAGCTTGCGGAATGACGAAGCGTGTGCCTCCCGACACCACCACCAGCCCCGGGATAATCGCCAGCGTCAGCGGGATCCTCATCTTTACCGTCGTGCCCGCGCCGGCGGTCGACTGCACGTCCACCGACCCGCCAATTTTTTCGATGTTAGTTTTGACCACATCCATGCCCACGCCGCGGCCGGATACGTTGGTAATTTTTTCCGCGGTCGAAAAACCCGGCAGAAATATCAGATTAAATACTTCGCGTTCGGTCAGCCGCGCGGCCTTCTCCGCGCTGAGCAGTCCGCGCTCGATTGTCTTGCTCCGGATGCGGTCCATATTCAGGCCCGCGCCATCGTCAGCAATCTCGATATTCACTTGTCCATCGTGGTGATAGGCCCGCAGCGTCAAGCAGCCTTCCGCCTGCTTTCCCGCGGCCACACGCACCTCCGGCCTTTCAATTCCGTGATCCACGGAGTTGCGCACGAGGTGGGTCAGAGGATCCTTGATGGCTTCGATTATGGTTTTGTCGATTTCCGTTTCCTGCCCATGCATCTCGATGCGCACCTGCTTGCCGCAACTCATCGCCACGTCGCGCACGGTGCGCGGAAACTTGCTCCAGATATTTCCGATCGGCTGCATGCGTGTTTTCATCACGCCTTCTTGCAGCTCGGTGGTCAACAAATTCAGCCGCTGGCTAGGCGCAACGATAGCGACGTCCTCCGTGGTGTTAGAAAATTGCAAGATCTGGTTGCGCGCCAAGACCAGTTCCCCTACCAGGTTCATCAGCTTGTCCAGTAGCGCGACATCGATGCGGATGGACGCTTCGCTGACTGCGGCTCGAGCCACTTGCTGGGTGCGCAGCGCTTCCACCAGCTCTTGCGGTTTTACCGCGCCGCGTTCCACCAGGATCTCGCCGAGGTGCCGCGGGTCTCCGTCGCGCTGTATCTTGACAGCACTCTCCACATCGGCCGCGGTTGCGGCGCCGCCGCGAATTAGCAGGTCACCAATGGAAGGCGCAACGACCTTGTCAGCCGCCGCCTGGGCGTCCGCCGGCGAAGCGGCCGCGGCCGGCCGAGGCGCGGGGGCTCGCGGTAATGGTGGTGGCGCGACAGGCGCCGGCTCGCCGCGCTGCAGCGCGGTCAGCTTATCGATCAGCGCCGCGTCGTCCCGCACGCCCTCCGCGCCAGTCGCTTCAATCTGTCCGAGCATCTGACGGATGGCGTCGACCATCTCAAGCAACGTCGTGGTTATCTCCGGGCGCAGCGTCAGTTCCCCGTCGCGCAGCCTGGTGAGCAGGTTCTCTCCGACATGCGCCACGGATTCCAGTTTCTTGAATCCCAGAAAGCCGCACGCGCCTTTGATCGTATGAATCGTCCGGAACACACCCGCCAGCCGCTCGCGACTGGTGGGATCTTTTTCAAGCTGCACGAATTCGCGGTCCAGCAAGTCCAGGTTTTCGTTGCTTTCGACAAGAAACTCGCGGACGATCTCATCACTCATGCGTTTTCAGCCTCGCCCCGACGTTACTGTTCGATTGCCCGCGGAACGTTCCGCCTGATTGGGTCTCGGACTCTTGTCGACCCCAAAACCTTCGCCAGTCCCGAGCCAAACAACACCATCCGCTGAGCCATCGGCGTTCGCTCAGACGCGCGGCAATAAACCTGCAATTCACCTGCCAGCCGGACCGCGGGCAAAAACGTCTTCTTACCTCCGTTGACCCTTGGCAACGTTCGGTTCGGAATAGCTGAACTGGCGGCAATTTTGATGTTCGGTGCAAAGAAGAGTCGGATTGCGCGTTAGCGCCTCTGTCTCACGACGGCGTTTTTCGGGTGATTGCGCGTTACTCTACCGACTCACCGGATGCTTAATAAAATCTAATCGTTTGCTTCTTCGGAATCTTCCGAAGGTCACATTCAACATCCTTCAAATGGATATCCTCTCCGCTCACAGCGAGGGCTGTTTGCGCTGTTCCAGTTCGAGATTCGTTTCCGGCTTCGGGAAACTGCGGCGCCAGTGATCCTCACGGTAAGAACCGTGACGTCGAATCAGGATTTGAGCGCTCCAAATGCGATCGGGGAAAATTCATGTTGACGACAACTTCGTCCCACACTGGCTGCTCGCGCTCCCTCCGAGTGATGATTGGAATTCACTAAATGGGCAAGCTGAAGTAGCGTGTCGAAACGTTCTATCAATACGTGGGCGGGGAGGCACTGCGTAGTTTGAGAAAAAAGGAGGGTTGGCGGGGGCGGTGGGGATCGAAATTGCATCCCTCGCTTCTTAGGTCTCGCTGGCGGAAGGCCTCACCGACCGTTCTCGAAACCAATCGTTAGAAGTGTTAGAAACCCATTTCGCTAACCACGTGGGAGGATTTGTCCGGCCGTAAAATGCTTCCGATGGGCGGCGGTTGGCCGATGTGCGCTTTGCGCATCGCCTAAAGACGGCCTTGTGCGGGCTTGTAGCGAATGGAATACGCAGCGCCAACGACCGCAAGAATGGCACCCCACCAGACGCCAGCATGCAGGTGAAATAGTACCAGGGGCGTCTCTGGCGGGTGTCTTAACTCGTAAAGTCCGGCCGCAAAAACCAAAAGACCGTTTACCAACAGGGAAACGCCGATGAAAAACCAGATGGAGATCGACCCTTCAGATTGCATAGCGCCTCACCAGAAAACCACATTGACCACTACAAATCCCGCCGCTACCACTAGTGCCCAGAACCACGGGCGCTGCCACACGACAACGCCGTCTTCTTTGGGAATCGCGGTGACGCCGTAAACCAGGCCCTCGAGCGCGACGTCCGTCTTCGGTTTGGTCAGCAGACTCACGGCCACTGTGACCAACACGCACACGAGCCAACTCCACAGTGCGCGGTACAAATTCTCTGCCATGTCTCGCGCCTGAGAAGAGAGTGCCACGTAGCGCAGCGCGTCAGGATCGAGCTTAACCATCGCCCACATTCCAATAGAAGAAAGCGTGCCGGCGAGCAAGCCCCAGAAGCCACCCGCAGCGGTAGCACGCTTCCACAGCATGCCTAGAATTACCGTGCCGAACAGCGGCGCGATGAAGAAACTGAATAGCGCCTGCACGTAGTCCATGATGCTCTTGAAGTCCATCACCAGATAGGCGGTGCCAATGCTGACAAACACTCCGACAATCGTCGACCAGCGGCCCATGCCCACGTAGTGGGCGTCACTCGCCTCACGCTTAATCAGGGCGCGGTAAATGTCGTAGGTCCAGACGGTGGCAAAGGCGCTTACGTTGCCCGCCATTCCGGACATGAAGCCTGCGATGAGCGCGGTAATGCCAAGGCCCAGCAAACCCGGGCCGCAATAGCGCGCAAGCATCAACGGCTAGACTTCGTTATAGCTGTGACCGCCGGTGGCCACAGCTTGCGCCTCTCCGGTGAGTTTCATCGGGAGAAGCG
>JBEKVU010000267.1:0-6180 GCA_049513775.1 Candidatus Acidiferrum sp. | reverse complement strand
GCTCCGCCGTCCTCACCCAGGTGCACAAAGGTCGCGCCGCCTGCCACTATTGCGGCGTCTGCCATCGCGGCTGTATCACGCGCTCGTATTTCAGCAGCCTCAATTCCACGCTACCTGCCGCGGAAAAAACTGGCAACCTCACCCTCCGCCCGTACAGCGTCGTGCACAGCCTGATTTTTGATCCGAGTACCCGCCGCGTCACCGGAGCCCGCGTCATTGACGGCCAGACGCACCAGTCCCTCGAATTCAACGCCAAAATCATCTTCGTGTGCGCATCAGCGCTCGAATCCGCGCGCATCCTGCTCAATTCCACTAGCCCGGAGTTTCCCAACGGTCTGGCCAATTCCAGCGGTCAAGTCGGCCGCAACATCATGGACCACGCGATGGGCGGTGGCGCCGAAGGCTTGATTCCCGGTCACGAAGACCAGGAAGATTTCGGCAATCGCCCCAACGGCATCTACGTTCCGCGGTTCAGAAACGTAAAAACCAAAAACTCGGCATTCCTGCGCGGCTACGGCTATCAGGGCGGCGGCTCGCGTGAAAACTGGAACCGAGGCATCACCACCGCCGGTATCGGCGCCGATTTCAAGAACTCCCTGCGCCGTCCCGGCTCTTGGCATTTCAGTTTCTATGGCTTCGGCGAATGCCTGCCGAATCCGGAGAACTACCTGGAAATCAATCCCGAGCAAAAAGACGCTTGGGGCATTCCCACCGTAAAAATTCATTGCGCCTTCGGTGAAAACGAAAAGGCCTTGCTTCAGGACATGTCCATTCAAGCCGCCGAAATGCTCACCGCCGCGGGTGCTCGGGAGATTCGTCCGTTCATCGAAAACAATCCGCCAGGCTTGGCCATTCACGAAATGGGTACCGCGCGCATGGGCCGCGATCCCAAAACCTCCGTGCTCAACGCCAACAATCAGGCGCATGAGGTCAAGAACCTTTTCATGACCGATGGCGCGTGCATGACTTCTTCGGCTTGCGTTAATCCATCGCTTACTTACATGGCGCTCACCGCCCGCGCCGCCGATTACGCGGTTTCCCAAATGAAAAAAGGAGAGTTGTAGTAGCGTACTGCCTATGGCCCAGGTAAATCGTTCCCCCAAAACTTACGATGTTTGCGTGATCGGTTCCGGCGCCGGCGGCGGCATGGCCGCCAAGGTCCTTACCGAGGGCGGCCTGACCGTCGCGATGCTCGAAGCTGGCCCCGATCTTCACCCGGAGACAGACTACAAAATGCTCATGTGGCCGTACGAACTGCCGCATCGTGGCGCGGGCGTTGGCGGACACGCCAGCGAAAACTTCAGCGAATTCCTTGCTCCCAACGGCGCATGGAATATCTCGGGCGAACCGTATACCTCCGCTCCCGGCGCGAATTTCCAGTGGTTTCGCTCGCGCATCGTCGGTGGCCGCACCAATCACTGGGGCCGCATCGCCTTGCGTTTCTCTCCTATCGATTTCAAGTCCGGTTCGCGGGATGGCCTCGGTGACGATTGGCCCATCACCTACGAAGATCTCTCGCCCTATTACGACAAAGTCGAAGGCTACATCGGCGTTTTCGGCACCAAGGAAAATATTTCCAGTGCGCCAGACGGCGTTTTCCTTCCGCCGCCTAAACCGCGTTGCACCGAACTGCTCATCAAGAAAGCCTGCGACAAGCTGAATATTATTTGCATCCCCTCACGCATGGCCATTCTCACCAAGTCCGTCAACGGACGCCTGCCTTGCCACTATTGCGGCCAGTGCGGTCGCGGCTGTACCACCGCCTCGAATTTCAGTTCGAGCCAGGTGCTCATTCCTCCCGCCAAGGAAACCGGTCGCCTCACGCTCATCACCGGAGCGATGGCGCGAGAAATCACCGTTGGCGCGGACGGCAAAGCCACGGGCGTATCCTACATCGACAAAGCCACTAACACCGAAATGAAGCTTCACGCACGCGCCGTCGTCGTGGCCGCCAGCGCCTGCGAATCCGCGCGTCTCCTGCTCAATTCCAAATCCGCTTTGTTTCCGAACGGCTTGGCCAACTCTTCCGGTACCGTCGGCCGCTATCTCACCGATTCCGTCGGCAGCAGCGGCTGGGGCACTATCCCCGCGCTCGAAAAAATGCCCCCGCACAATCACGATGGCACCGGCGGAATGCACATGTACATTCCGTGGTGGAAGTTCGATCGCAAGAATGATTTTCCGCGTGGCTATCACATCGAATTCGGCGGCGGCCGCGACATGCCCGGCGTTGGCATGTTCAATCATCTCTGCCGCGTGCACGAAGGCTATGGCGCGGACCTGAAACAAACGGCCCGCCAGTCTTACGGCACGCACGTAGGCTTTGGCGGCCGCGGCGAAATGATTCCCAATCCCGATACCTACTGCGAAATCGATCCCGACGTTGTCGATCAGTGGGGCATTCCGGTGCTAAAGTTTCATTTCCGCTGGTCGGAATATGAAGTGCGTCAGGCACGAGATATGCAGGAAACATTCCGCGCGATCGTGGAAGCTATGGGCGGCGAATATCAAACCAAAACCAGCATCGACGGCCAGTATCCCTTTGGCATCGAAGCCGGCGGCAAAATCATTCACGAAGTCGGTACCGCGCGTATGGGCGCTGACCCTCAAACTTCCGCGCTGAATTCTTACTGTCAGGCGCACGACGTGAAAAATCTTTTTGTGGCGGATGGCGCTTCGCTGGTCACCAATCCCGACAAGAATCCCACGCTCACCATTCTGGCGCTTTCCTGGCGCGCTTCCGAGCACCTGCTCGACGAAGCCAAGAAAGGAAATATCTGATGAGCGATAAATCGCCAAACCCCGCGCCGCCATGCATCGGAATTTCCCGCCGCGACATTTTGAAGACCCTCGCCATTGGAGCCGCCGGCAGCTCCGTCTTGCAAGTGATTCCCGCGGAAGCCGCCGAATATATCCATCAACTGGTGCGCACAGAGAAGGGAACGGCTCCCGCCGCGAAATATACCCCGAAGTATTTTTCGGCTCACCAGTACGCCACGCTGATTTTCTTGTGCGACGCCATTATCCCCAAGGACGAACACTCGGGCGGCGCAGTGGAAGGTGGCGCGCCGGAATTCATCGATTTGCTCACCAGCGAAAACGATAAGTTCCAATTGGAATTGGGCGGCGGGCTCTTCTGGCTCGATAACTTCTGCGGGGATCGTTACGGCCAGCAATTTCTTTCGTGCACACCGGCGCAGCAAAAAGAGGTGATGGATTTAATCGCCTATCGCGCCAACGCCCTCAAAGATCCAGCCCTCAGCCAGGGCATCGCGTTCTTTGCGTTGCTGCGCAACATGACCTGCGACGCCTTCTACACCAGCAAAATCGGCATCGCCGACCTGCAATACATCGGCAACACTACCCGCAGCTCGTTTCCCGGCTGCCCAGCTCTGCCCTCAGAGACCTAAGCTCTAAGCTTCGTCGTTTCGGCGAGTTCCCCAAAGTTTTTGTCGGGGCGCAGCATGCTGCGCCCCATCCCGGCAAAATTGATTCGCCAATCGTGTTTCCCGTGCCCCACTAGTACTGCAAATTCGTCAAATATTTATAGCTGATCGCGATATCGTCGACGGACTTAGCGGTATCGTTTTCCACGATGTAATGCTTAATCCCCGCCTGATCCGAATGCGCAAAAATCCGCTTCCAATCAATCGATCCCTGCCCAACATCCCGCATCCGGGTAGCCTGCTCAGACATCTTCCCGCCCTGCCCCTGCCAATCCTTCACGTGCACCAGTGGGAAGCGCCCAGGGTATTTCGCGAAATAGGCAAGCGGATCGACGCCCGCCACGGTAGCCCAGCACAAATCCATTTCCATGCGCACGAGTTTCGCGTCAGTATTCTCCAGCAAATAGTCGTACGGAAATTTTCCGCCCAGCGCCGCTGACGGTTCGAACTCGAACGTGTGGTTGTGATAGCAGAACTGCACGCCGGCCTTGGAGCATTCTTCTCCCGCACGGTTGAAGACTTCAGCCGCGCGCTTCCACACCTCCGGATCCTTGCGCTGTTTTTCGTCGAAGTACGGACAGACCAAATAGCTCTGTCCCATGATGTGCGCGGTCTCGAGCGCCTTGGGCAGCATCATTTCGACGGTAGCGTAGTCGATGTGCGAAGAGGGCGAGCTGAGTCCGTTCTGATCCAGCCACCCGCGAAACTCTTTCGGCGAATGATCGAAATATCCAGCAACCTCGACTTCTTTGTAGCCGACACCGGCGACCTTGGCGAGGGTGCCCGGTACATCGGTCTTCATCATTTCCCGCAGCGTATACAGCTGCAGTCCGATGGGAGCGACGTGGTGATCGTCACCGCCGCCGAACCCGCTCGATGCGCATGTCACCCACGAAAGCGGCGAACCGGATAGGGTGGATGCCGCCAGGGAACCACCGATGGAAGTGGCGATGGAAGTGGCAATGGAAGTAGAGATAAATTTTCGTCTGTTCATGGGACGCATTGTACCTTGGCGCGGGAGGAAGGCAACGCAGATTCTACGGGAGTTAGGAGGGAGGGCGTGAGGACGCCGACACCCCTACCCCGGGTGTTTTTCGCAAAGAGTGCGCAGTCGAAAGAAAATAAACGGGATACGAGAAATTGTGAATTGATGAGGGGGCGCAAGTGCTTGAACACAAGGGAGCGCATTCTTGTGCGCCGCGTCCGCTGACCTGTTACAAGCGTGAATGTCGAACGGCTCTAGAACTGGAACCGCAGGCCGAACTGCATGATGCGCGGGTTGTGTGCGCCGTCCAGAACCAGGAAGCCTCCGCCTGCGCAGCTTGGGTCGCCGGCATTTTGCACATTACAGCCGTCCGTGGTGGTGAGGCCAGTCCCGCCGGCACTTACCGTTCCACCGAGGGCGTCGAGTTGGGTGTGATTGAACACGTTGAAGGTCTCCCAACGGAATTCAAACGCGTAGCGCTCTTTGAACGCAAAGCGCTTAAAGAGGCCGAAGTCGAAGTTCAGGCGGCCAGGTAGCCGGAATTCGTTGCGTTGCACATTGCCGAAGGTCAGCCCCGTGGGTAACTCAAACGCTGCGGGGTTAAGGGCTAAAACTCCGAAGCCGGCCTGCGCTTGCTGGGCCGCCGGAATCTGGTAAGGATCGCCAACGAGATCGAGTCGCGATGCTGTGAAAGCGCCGGACTTTGCGACGCCAGCGTTATCGCTAAACTCCGATCCGTTCACGACGTTAAAGGGCAGACCGGACTGGGCAACCGTGATCCCGGAAGCTTGCCAGCCACCGAGCAGGGTGCGCTTGAATCCCTGAGAATTCTTAAAGAAGGGAAGGTTGTAGACATAACTGATGGTGGCGTTGTGGCGCAGGTCGAAGTTCGAACTTGCGCGATTCCCAGCGGGATCGTACCCGTTTACCGACAGCGTATCGTCGGAATCCGAGGCGTCATCAATGGAATGCGAATAAGTGTAGGAAAAGCTCAAGGTGAGGTCACCTACGGTGCGCTGCACGCCGACCTGTAGGGCGTGATAGATAGAGTTTGCACCGTTCGAGATGTAGGTGATGTCTCCGTATCCCTGGAAGGGTCTGTAATAAGCTGCGGCATTGTCGTTGCAAGCGATGCCAAGATTGATCGCAGCTTGGCCGGTGGCTATCGCGCCGGTACTGATCGGAATAGCGGTCGGAAGGCCCTGAGCATTGGTCGTCCAGTTGGCGGCGTTGCAATCTTGCGCCGTGATGGGAACGCCAGCCGGGTATGGATTATTGGCCGCAGGAACCGGCTGAAGCTGATTGAGGTCTCTGCGGAAGCTGAGCTCTGATCCTTTGCTGCCGACGTAGGAAACGCTGAGGAGCACGCGGCCGGGAAACTCGTGTTGCACGCCTAGGTTCCACTGCTGAACATAAGGCCACTTTCCGTGGTCTGGTATGGCAAAGGTGCTCGTCGGGGCGACAGGAGCGCCTGGACCTTGCGCGTTTGCGCCGATGTTCTCGTAGCCCGTGACGTTCGCCACCGATCCGTTGAGGACTGACGGCGAGGTGCCAGCCTGCAGGGCTTCGGCGTTGGCCTCGTTGCCGTTCATGTGTTCAAAGAAGATACCGTAACCGCCGCGAATTGCGGTCTTACCGTCACCCTTCGGGTCCCACGCAAAGCCAAAGCGCGGCGCCGGATTGACCAACTTATTCGTCAGACAGCCTCTGGGCACGCCTTTCGCTCCACAGTCGACGATGCCGTTAAGA
>JBEKVU010000266.1:0-6195 GCA_049513775.1 Candidatus Acidiferrum sp. | reverse complement strand
GTCGAGGCGACGATCGGGAATATCAAAGACGCGGCCGAAGTAATACTTCATGTCCTGGCGCGTCATCTTATGGTCCGGCAGCGCGGTTGCCGTGGCGGCAATCGTTGGGTACTTTGCTGTGTCGCTGCCCTGTTCTAGACTGGTCACTAAACGCTCCCTATGGTCAATACGAATCCCGGAGAGTATCGAAAATGGTTTAACAAGTCCATTTATTACAGCATCTGGCACGCATCATGACACCAGTGTATATCACGCTGCAGGTCCAGATGCACGGAGCCGCGTGGCGCGGCAGGCACGATACGACACACCGCTGGCGCCGATTGGCGCAAATTGGAACGCACCGGACCGAGACACTAAGTTTAACACTGGTGAGGGTGGCGAGTCGCGGGCGCCTGCGGTTTATTGTTGGTCGGATCCATTTTGCGATGGCGCAGGAATGCCGCCAAATCAGGACCAAAATCAACACCGGGGCGCCAGGTCATTCCCGCAGATTGTAAATTTGACCATTCGCGTCTTTCACGTAGTAACGGGGGAAGCCAGGTTCGTTCTTCACTATTTCGCAGCCTTTTGACTTCCGGGCATCCTTCGTTCGCTGGACATGCTTGAAGGTGACTTCTAGAACGGGCCCCCAGGCGGGCCCTCGTTCGATAAACAGGTTGATGTGCTTACCCTGGAGGCTGACGAGATTCGCGCTTATGCCGGTAGTTGTAAAGCCAAGCTGCTCGATGTAAAAGCTGGTGGCTCTCCTCGGGTTTTCCGCTTGAATGCAGGATATCGGTGCCAAAGATATTTGACATGTAGCGCTCCCCATCTGGTTGAACTAACACACTCAACCAATGCATTGGCCGCAGCGGGAAGTGTAGGACGGAGTGGCTGGCTAAGTCCCGCTCAACAGGCGAGAGCGCCAGTGCTACTCGATAGACGTGGCGATCGAAGGCTCGGCCTTCAAGAATTTACTCCGTCCGCAGGGCGCGCAAGGGATCGACCTGTGCGGCACGACGCGCGGGGATGCTGCATGCAACAAAGCCGGCGGCGAGAAGCACCGCGGCGACGAGAACGAAGGTGGCCGGGTCAGTGGGCGTCACACCGAAGAGGAAACTCGTCATGGCGTGCGTAAGCGCGAAGGCTCCGGCGAGGCCAAGCACCAGGCCCGCGAGTACCAGCCCCATACCTTGACGAAGCAGCATACGCACAATTTCGCCTGGGCGCGCACCGATGGCCATGCGCACGCCGATTTCGTGGGTGCGTTGACTGACGGAAAGGGCCATGACGCCGCCAACACCTGCGGCGGCAATAGCCAACGCGAGCAGGGCAAATAAACCGAGGAGATTGGCGGTCAAACGCGGAGTTGAGATCGAATCCGCGCGCACCTGCTCGAGCGATTGAATCCGTCCGGCCGGCTGATTGGGATCGACTTCGTACAAATGCTCGACCGTGGCGCGCGCGATGTTCATCGGGTCGCCTTGCGTGCGGGTGATCAGGCTGGGCGTCATTTGCGGGTACTGCGCGTACGGCACGTAAATTAAATCTTTGGGGGGTTGCTCGAGGCCGCGCTCGCGCACGTCGCCGGCCACGCCGACGATTTCCGTCCAGTTCTTGCCGTTGTCGAAAGAGACGCGCCGCCCCAGGGGACTTTCGTTGCGCCAGAAATGCCGGACTACCGATTGATTGATGATGGCGACACGCGGTTTATCCGGGCGATCGCGTCCGTCAAAATCTCTTCCGCTGGAAAGTGGAGTTCCCAGTGTGCGGAAATAGTTGGGGCTGACCACGTTGAATTCCGTGGTGGGTTTTTCATCCGAGGGATTGGCGGGCCGACCTTCGATGAGGAACCCATTGTTATAGGCCGGTGATTTGTCCAGCGGGAATTCACCGGACATTGCCACCGACGTGACTTGGGGCATGGCTTGAATTTTGGCGAGCAGAGCGTCGGAGAAACTGAGCATGCTCTGGTCGGACATATAGCGGGAGAAGTCCAGGCTGATTTGTGTGGTCAAGACGTTTTCCGGGCGGAAACCGGCGTCGACGCGCTGGAGGTTGATGAGGCTGCGCACGGTGAGCCCGGCGCCGACCAATAAGAGAAACGAAACCGCGACCTGCGCCACGATCAGAGCGCTGCGCGTTTTGCCGCTCGCCAAGCCGAGTGTGGATTGCGTGCCGCCTTCTTTCAGAGCATTGGAAAGATTTTCGCGACGTGCGAGTGCTGGCGCGGTGCCGGTGAGAATGCTCACAAAACCCGCAACGAGCAAAGTGAAGAGCAGCACCTGAGCATCCAGGTGAACTTCGTGCGCGCGCGGGGTGAATCGCGCAACGTAGGTGGTGAGTAGTTGCAGACCGCTGGCCGCGAGCAGCAAGCCGAGCGCGCCACCGCCGAGTGCGAGCAGAGAGCTTTCAGTGAGCAGTTGGCGGAACAAGCGCACGCGGCCCGCGCCCATGGCGGTGCGCAAACCCATTTCGCGTTCGCGGCGCACCATGCGCGCCAAATTTAGATTGGCAACATTGGCGCAAGCGATCAGCAACACGAAACCCGCGGCGGCCAGCAGGAACAGCATGGTGGGGCGGGCGTCACGCGTGAGCTCCGTTTTGAGCGGCGTGACTTGTACATGCCGTGGGGCGTCCTGCACATAGTCTTTGGGGTAGGTGCGCTGCATGGCGGCGGCGACGGTCGAGAGGTCGGCTTCGGCCTGTGCTGGCGCGATGCCGGGCTTCATGCGGCCAAACAGGCGCAACATGTGCCCCTGGCGGTTGGCGATTAAATCGGGATCGGAGCGGAACGGACACGCCGAAGAAGGCATGTAGACATCGTTGTGTTTCGGGTATTGCGGGAAGGGCGGGAGAATGCCGATTACCGTGTGCAGCTTGTCGTTCATGCGAAAGGTTTTGCCGACGACGCCCGGATCGCCACCGAAGCTGCGCGTCCAGAACTCGAAACTGAGCAACAGCACCGCGGGCGCACCGGGCTTTTCGTCGTTCGGCTCGAACATACGGCCGGCGAGAGGTTTTATGCCGAAGAGGTCAAAGAAATTCCAGGAGACTACGCCGGTCTCGACCTGCTCCGGCTGATTGCGGCCGAGCAGGATGAATTGCATGTTGTGGTATTCGACGATGCCGTCTAGGCTGCGGTTCTGCCGGCGATAGTCCATGAGTTCGGGGACGGAGAAGGTTCCGACGTCGCCATCGCCGGTGCGTGGATTGAGCGTGAGCAGGCGCTCGCCGTGTTGATAAGGCAAGGGTTTTAACAAGACGGCGTTGACCACGCTGAAGATGGCGGTATTCGCGCCGATGCCCAGGCCGAGGACGATGATGGCGGCGACGGTGAAGCCGAGATTTTTGCGCATCATGCGCAGCGCGAAACGGGAGTCCTGGCGCAGCATGGCGAAGTGCTCGCGCGGGGCGGTGGTGAAAATTCCTTTGGCGGTTTCCCACCACAGGCGCCAGACGCCGATTTTGTCACCGTGTTTCTCGGCTGCGGCGCGCTGCTCGGCGAAGACCTCTTCCATCTCTGGGCCGTAGTCGCCGCGAAATTCGGCGGGCAGCAGGCGGAGTAGCATGCGAAAGCGGCGCGCGGTGCGATGCGATTTGTTCTCAGTCATAGAATGCCTTTCACATTGGGCGGCTCGATCGCAAGGCGCCGCGGAAATTGCAGCTCAGGCCGGCTGCGCTTTTTTTAGCAAGTGGCGGGAACGCGCCAGGGCTACAACTTTTTCGAGGCGTTCGGCTTCGGCGGCGGCAACGGCGCGGCCCTTCGGCGTGAGGCGGTAGTAGCGGCGGCGTTCGTCGTCATGAATGGCGGCGGGACGATCACGTTGGGCGGCGATCAAGCCGTCGTTCAGCAAGCGCTTGATGATTCCGTAGAGTGTGCCGGTGCTAAGCTGCACTTCGCCGCCGGTGCGCAGGGCGACTTCTTTGAGGACGGCGTAACCGTGAAGGTCCTCGCCGGCCAGCGCCAGCAGGACGTGGAACATGGCTGGGGTGAGCGGTGCGCTGGGTTCGGGGTCCTGCGGTTTAGCGGGCATAAATATCTTTCCTGGTGGCGCGGTAGGTTTAGGACCTCCACTGTATCGTAACACACTATATCGTGACGCGACATAGTAGTGTCAAGCAAAAAACGCGCGGAATACCGGTGGGCGATTCGGGGCGAGTAAGGACGTGGGTCGGGAAATTTACTTCGCGGTTTCCTGGCTGGCGCGAATTTCTTGCCAGCGGCGCGGGCGGCGGTTGGCCTGCAGCACTTTTTTGCGTAAGCGGATCGATTTAGGAGTGATCTCAACAAACTCGTCGTCGGCGATGAACTCGATGGCTTGCTCGAGGCTCAACTCACGGTGCGGGATGAGGCGGATCGCTTCGTCGGCGCTCGACGAGCGCATGTTGGTCTGCTTTTTTTCTTTGCAGACATTCACGTCCATATCCTGCTCGCGGGAATTTTCCCCCACGATCATGCCTTCGTAGACGTCGATGGCGGGTCCGATGAACAGTTCGCCGCGCTCTTGTATGTTCCAGAGAGCAAAGGCGGTCGATGGCCCGCTGCGATCAGCGACCAGTGCGCCGGTGGGGCGCAGAGCCATTTCGCCGGAATAGTCCATCCAGCCTTCGAAGATGGAGTGGATGAGCGCGGTGCCGCGGGTGTCCGTGAGAAGCTGGCTGCGCAGGCCGATTAGTCCGCGGCTGGGGATTTTGAAGTCCATGCGCACGCGGCCGGAGCCGTGATTGCTCATTTTGGACATTTCGCCGCGGCGGCTGCCGACAGTTTCCATAATGATTCCGATGAAATTCTCCGGCACGTCGATCACCAGTCGCTCGAGCGGCTCGAGCTTCTTGCCATTTTCCGTGCGGGTGACGATTTCCGGTTTGCCGACCATCAGCTCAAAACCTTCGCGACGCATGGTTTCGATCAAGATGGCCAGTTGCAGTTCGCCGCGCCCGAGCACGCGAAAGGATTCCGGCGTGTCCGTGTCTTCGACGCGGATGGAAACATTGGTAAGCAGTTCTCGCTGCAGGCGGTCGCGCAAATCGCGCGAGGTGAGGTAGCTGCCTTCCTTGCCGGACAGCGGGCTGCTGTTCACGGTGAAGATCATGGCCAGCGTGGGTTCGTCGATGATGAGCGGTTCGAGCGGCATGGGATTGGCGAGATCGATCAAGCTTTCGCCGATTTGAATGCCTTCGACGCCCGCAATGGCCACAAGGTCGCCCGCGGGAACGCTCTGCGCTTCGTCGCGCTCGAGGCCGCGAAAGGTGTAGAGCTTGGTGATTTTGGTGCTGGTGATTTTGCCGTCGAGCCGGCTGATGCCGACTTCCTGTCCGCGATTCAGCGTGCCGTTGAAGACGCGGCCGATGGCGATGCGGCCAAGAAATTCGCTGTAGTCGAGATTCATCACTTGGATTTGCAGCACGCCTTCGGGATCCCCGGGCGGCTTGGGGATGGATTTCACGATGGCTTCAAAGAGCGGAAGCAAATCTTTCGATTCGTCGCCAAGCTTGTTGTAGGCGACGCCGTCGCGCGCGTTCGTGTACACCACGGGAAAGTCGAGTTGGTCTTCCGTGGCGTCGAGGTCGATGAAAAGGTCGTAGATTTCGTCTAGGACTTCTTTGGCGCGGGCGTCCACGCGATCAATTTTGTTAAGGACGATCACCGGGGGCAATTTCGCAGCTAGCGCTTTCTGCAAAACGTAGCGCGTTTGCGGCAAGGGGCCTTCGCTGGCGTCCACCAGGACGACAACGCCGTCGACCATGCGCAGGGCGCGTTCGACTTCGCCGCCGAAATCGCTGTGCCCCGGAGTGTCTACAATGTTGATCTTGGTATCGTGAAAAAACAGTGCGGTGTTTTTGGCCAGAATGGTGATGCCGCGTTCGCGTTCCAAATCGTTGGAGTCCATTACGCGTTCGACGAGCGCCTCGTTGGCACGAAAGATGCCGCTTTGCCGTAGCATGGCGTCAACCAGGGTGGTTTTGCCGTGGTCCACGTGCGCGATAATTGCAATGTTTCGAATATCCTGGGTCATGTTCAGTAGCGTCTAGATACAAAAATAGCTGCCGTAACAACCAGCAGCCCGGACGGTTCTCCTTAATGTCAGGTGCCTGGTATAGGCGCCTGTGCAAACGGCCCTGGTAAGGGCCTTGTCAGGTGCGGTCGAGCAAACCTTAGTTTATCAGACCTCGCGCCAAAACTCGAAAAAAAACGATGTGAAAAAGCGTTCA
>JBEKVU010000265.1:0-7976 GCA_049513775.1 Candidatus Acidiferrum sp. | reverse complement strand
CCGAGTTCCTCCATCTCTCGATTCACCGCGATCCGCAGCGCCAGAAACGTTTTTGTTGCGGGATGCAGTCTCTGCCTTCCCCATTGCTTTCGGGCCCCTGCCACAATCGTTGCCAAGTGCGCAGTATCGCGAATCGGGCGCGCGCGCACGATCATCTTGGCGATTCTTCTTGAATCATGCTCATCCGCCTCGCGGTAGAGCAGGTCGGCAATCTCATTCTCCGACCACCGATTCACAATTTCGTCGGCCGTCAGTTCATCGTTGACGATATCCATCCGCATATCCAGAGCCGCCGCTTCGCGGAACGAAAATCCCCGCTCGCCGCGATCAAGCTGCATGCTCGAAACCCCCAGATCGGCCAAGACCCCGTCCACCATCGGAATCCCCAACCCGTGCACGACCTCCGCAATCTTCGAGAACGCCGCGTGTACCAGCGTCACCCTGTTCATGCGCTCCGTGCCTAAGCTCTCCGCCAATCGCCCCCGCGCTAGCTCCAGCGCCTGTGCGTCCCGGTCCAGGCTGATCAATCGCCCCGACGTCAACCTTCGCGCGATCGCCTCCGAGTGGCCCCCGGCTCCCAGCGTGACGTCTACGTAATTTCCTTCGGGCCTTATTTGCAGCCATTCCAGCACCTCATCCAGCAAAACCGGCGTATGCGGCGCATCACTCATCAAGACTCACTCGCGCCTTCTTAGCTTCCGTAGTGGCGAACCTTCAGATTCGCATCTTGCCTTTCCCTAGCCAGTCGCCACGAATCGCGCGCCACTTCTTCGTATTCACAAATGAAACCTGTCTCTTTTTCCTCTATTTCCTTTACGTCCTTTACTTCCTAGGCCTCAAATCCCCAAATCCTCCAAAGCCTTGGCATCCTCGCTAGTGAACGGCTCGTTCTTCAGCTCGTCGAGCACCCGCGTATGGTTCATCACTTCCAGGTAATCGAGGGCGCCCAAAACGTCCACCTCCGACTTGGTCTGCGCCTCTTCCCGCAACACCGCCGGGATCAGCAACCGCCCCTGCGCATCGAGCTCGACGGTCTGCCCAAAATAGCTGGTACGCTTCAAGAATTTCCGCTTGGCGGCGTTCTGGCTGGACACCCCCGCCAGCTTGTCCTCGATCTCCGCCCACACCTTCATAGGATAAATCCGCGCCGACTCCCCGCTCGGGCTCGTGATATAAAATTGGTGGCCATACTCCGTCAGCGCCTCGAGAAACACCGCCGGCACCTTCAACCGGCCCTTCTCGTCGACCTTCGCTGGACAGTTTCCCCGCAGCTTCATTGGCCCTTGCCCTATTCGACCTGTAATCGATGGTCGCTATCGCCATAAGGTCTTTAGCTCAACGCCCCACGCACAAAACCGCAAAAGAACTCTTGTAAAGGCTCTGTTTCAAGCTCAAGATGACCCCGTGTGCCCGATTTCTCAGCCCGAAAACGCGATTTCCTTGCCCGAAACCGCTTTGCCCTACTGCCTTCTACGACCCTCTACCGCGTCCTACGGCCTTCCACTTTACTCCACTTTGGACCACATAGTAAGCTCAATTCGCCTCTTGTCAATAGCAAACATCCATTTTTTCAAAAATAGTTGTGGATTTTGAATTCCCTACAATTTCCCATTTTCGCCTACGACCCTTTGTGCTTTTTCTCTCCGCCCACCTCTATCCATAGTACCCCTGTAGCACTCGCCTCGACTCAGCAACCAAAAGGTATTTCGAGCGTCCAACAATCGCCTCCGTAGCCACACGATAGGCTGACCAAACCTTCCACCTCTGTTACTCTCCTTCGCCGCCTCCATGGACTACTACGTCCACAAACTCGGCTTCCAGAAACGTTGGGACTGGGGCACTCCACCCACCTTCGGTTGCGTAAGCCGCGGTAAGGTCAGCCTCTTCCTGTGCAACGGCGCACAGGGAAAGCCCGGCGTGTGGATGTCCATCTTTACCGCAGACGTCGACGCTCTCCACGAAGAATACAAATCCAGCGGCGCAATCATCCGCATGCCCCCAACCAACATGCCCTGGCAAACCCGCGAGATGAACGTGGTCGATCTAGACGGTCACTCCTTCCGCATGAGCGGCGAGCCAACCGGCCCTGTCGACGAAGATGCCGTCAAACGCTTCTGGGTGCTCGAGCAACTCGATTCAAAGTAGATCGACTATAATCCCGCCTACAAAGTGCTCAACGTCGTTTATGTCCCGCTCGGCAATAAGAGCTACGTCGGCTACACCACGACCACTACCGACGGCACCACCACCAAGATCGGCGACTCCTACGAATCCACCAACTCCGCCGGCGCCGCCGTCGGTATCACGCTCAGTATCAATGCCAGTCCCACGATGCCCAAGGGCATTGGTTCAATCGGCGCCTCCGGCGGCGTCAATTTCGGCTTTTCCGCCACCACCGGCGACACCTCTTCCTTCACCGAAAGCTACAGTAGTTCCGCCGGCGTCGAATTCCTGTCCTCCTCCGACGCCTTGCAGCACACCAACGACTGGATTTTCGTTTGGCTCAATCCCGCCGTCACCGTCGCCCAGACCGCCTCCAACGCCATCTCCTATTCCCTCGGTGTTCCTTCCCGCGATATCGGCACCGACCCCCAATCACACTCCCGTGATGGACGTCGTCCCTGCCACCGTATCGCAACTTCAGAATCCCACCACCCTGCAACTTGGCCAGCTCATTTCCTCCACCGAGGACGGCATCTCCGTACCCGGCCTACTATGCCTTTGCAGTTGCACCGCCGCCCTCGCCGCGCAAAACGGCTGCGGCTGCGCGGCTACCGACTTCGCCGATATCGTTCAACAAGATCCCTTTTTCCATACTGGCGTAGCCGCGGATTCCACTCCCCTGCAGATCAATTCCGTCATTCCCAATCGCTTCGCCTACGTTAATACCGAACTGCTCGACTACGGCGTGCAAAGCACCTACACCATCGACGACAAAAACACCACGCAGACCGTCTATACCACCACCAACATGGACTCCGTCGGCTTCAGCAACAGCAACACCTTCTCCATTCCCCCAGCCTTCACCATCACCCTCAAAAACGCCAACATGTGGACCTGGACCGACACCATGGAAACCACCAAGGTCAATACCTTGGACCACACGATGACGGCTTTCCTGAACTCCACCACCGCCGCTTGCTATTCCAACGTGGACATTTATTTGGACACGGTCTACCACACCTACGTCTTCGTGCCGGACTCTTCGTCGACGTCAGCTTGCCGATAGCCGCGCACGCTAAGAAAAAGCAGCTGCGCGGCGGGCGAAAAACCAGAAAAGAGGGGTTCAGACTCAGTTAGCTCTGCGGCCCTTGGCCTGCGCCAGCCATTTCTTCAACACGTTCGTGTAGTGCTCCGGCATCTCGCGGAACATCAACCCCATCCCCGTGTGCGCCTCGAAAAACGCCACCGTGGCCTGCGCTTCCACTGACTCCATCTCCGTGTAAATCTCGATGCTCACGCTCGTGCCCGCCGAAAACGGATTTGTCATCTCCACGTAGCACCCGTGCAGGCTGAGGTCGCTGATACGCGACGAGGTACGCGCATTTTCCTTCTCATCCACGATCTCCGCCATCGCAATGAACGGATATCGCGTTTCACGCCGTCGTTCTGTTCGCATCGCAGTGTTCCCTCTTGTGGATAGCGGGGACAACCTTGTGGACAACGTTGACCCCGCGGGGGAAGGGGCGCTGCCATCCTACCGCCGTTGCGTTCCCGCACCCCAGTGGGGCTCGCGGCCTGCCGCCAATCGGTCACCGGCGCAAAACCTCTCAGCGTTCGAATCGACTCTTCATCGAACGATTTTTCATTGAAGAAAAAGACGGAAACCGTCTCTCCGCCACCAGTTTCGAGATCAGCGGCATGTCCGCGGTTACCTTGGGAGAATTCGTCATCGGAACACGCGTGGAATTGGCCCCCGGCATGGGCGAGCGCGTGAAGGCCGCCGTCCGGCACCGGCAAGGAACTATGTATGGCTGCGAATTCACAGCCTTGAATGCCACTATTCACGAGCAAATCAGGCGGCTTTGTGAGCACCTGCCGTTGTTTCTGACCAGCGCCACAGTCTGACCAGCCCGCGAAGCGGTAACGCCGTCTGTATCGTTCCTGGGTTTTTTGTAGGCCGTTACGATTGGGAAACTACGCGCGGGGCTATGCGAAAATGGGTGGAGTCGTGCGCCGCAGCACGTCGCGCACAATTCGCAGCAAATCCTGCGCGTCTTTACCTTTGGAGATAAATCCGTGCGCGCCGGCGGCGTGGATCTCGCGCTTGGTCTGTTCCGAATCGTGCACCGAAAACACCAGGACCTTCGTCTCCGGGCTGTGACGAATGATCTGCCGGACCGCAGCCAACCCATTCAGCACCGGCATATTAATATCCAAGATCACCAGATCGGGTCGTAGCGCTTTCACCTTCTCGATCGCGTCTTGCCCGTCGACCGCTTCTCCGCAAATCTCCAAGTCCTGCTGCGCCTGCAGGGTGTTGCGCACTCCGCGCCGCAGCATTTCGTGGTCATCCGCGATCAAGATGCGTTTCCTCCCGTTGCTGTTCACTGCGGACGACATTCCACCCTTCGTCGCGGCGACCTCGCGCCCAGGAGCGCGCTGCTCATCGAGCAGCACTTTTCTGCTGGACAGCGGAATCGTCGCCGTAACCCGCACCCCGCGATTCGGGCTTGAGGTAATTTCCAGCTTCCCACCCAGTTGCCGCATCCGTTCCGTCATCCCCTGAATACCTACTCCCAGCCGTTCCACGGCGCTCTGCGCCGATCCCGATTTAGGCGCACAAATCCCCTTGCCAAAATCCTCCACCTCTACTTTGATGACTTCTTCGCTGGCCTTAATCGAGATCCGCGCCGACGCGCTTCCCGAGTATCGGTGCACGTTCGTCAGGCTCTCCTGCAGCACCCGAAAGATCGCCACTTCCGCATCCGGCGAAAGCCTTTGCAAGTCCGAGGGGATGTCCACCTCGATCGTGATGCCCGTTCGTTTCGTGAATCCCGAAGCGTACCAGCTCGCCGCGGACGATAAACCCAATTCGTCGAGCAGCGGCGGATGTAACAAATAAGAAAGCGTGCGAATTTCCTCCGCAACTTCTTTGTTCCATGCCAGCGATTCCGATAGCGCCTGTCGTGTTTCGTCATCCAAGTTCCCGGAGAGACGGCTCAGCACCCCGGATAGCGCCATCGATTGGATCGCCAGTTTCTGCCCCGTAATGTCGTGCAGGTCGCGCGCCAGATACCGCCGCTCTTCATCCTGAATCTGCAGTAGTCGCGCGGAAAGCTCCCGTAGCGATTGCTCGTTGGACTTCAGCGCCTCGTTGGCCTCCACCAACTCCGTCAGTTCCGTGGCCACTACGCACACGCGTTGCAGGTTTGACTCGGTCACCGACGCCAATGTGAACCGCACCAGCCGCGACCGGCCTCTGCCGCCGTCCAGCGCCAGTTCGGCGTGCGCGCGCTTTCGCCTCGCGGAGATGACCAAGGTTTGAAATTTGCCCCGCTCCACGGGCGACAAATGGCTATGCAAAGTGCTCCCAATCAGCTGCGGCAGCGGAATGCCGAACAGCTCGGCAAATCGATTGTTGGCAAATAAAACCGTGCCGTCCGAATCCAGCGTCGCCGCCCCGTCATTCACGCACTCCACCAGCACGCGGTACGGATCTTCCGCGCCTTGCAGCGTCACCACTTTTTCGCCGCGCGCGTCCTTCATCACCAGCGCATCGATCCCGCCGCCGCGAATGGCCTCGACGATCTGCTCCGCTTCGCCTTCCATCGTAGCGCCCACGCGCGCGCGCCCCTTGACGAAGGGTCTGGCCCCCCGTTTTTTCGCCCGTGCTTGCTTTCTGTTTTTCAAAATAGTTCTATTGGGATGGGACACCGGATTGGCTCGGCTCAGTATCGGGTAGATGCTGTACCGTCTGGTGGCACAGCCAATCATGGCCGGGCTCCTTCATCAGGCGCAAAACGCGTAGGATTTACCCCGCCACTTTTCCCTGGCTTTTGCGAATATCGAGTCCCACCAGCACCCGTTCCGTATCTGAGAGGTCTCCGATGATTTTGCTGATGAGCACCGGCAAGCTGCGCACCAGCGTCGGAATCGCCACGATCTGGTGATCTCTCGCCAGCTCCGGCTTCTTGATCAGGTCGATCACTTAGATGCGGTACTTGATCTCTTCAAATTGGAAATCGCCGATAGCGATTTGGGCGTCTGCCCGGCAACATACAAACGCAGCTCGACAATCTCCTTCGAATGATCATTTGCTTTCGCTTTACCCATTTGGGGTCCTCAACCAATCTTTATTTCGCACGCCATCGGCGAACCGTCAGGATGCATGACGGCTGCGCGCAAGATTGGCTCGTTCGAGCTTGGATTGCTGCTCGCGCTCCGCCATCTCGCTACTCATCTTTTTCGCTTCCTTTTCTACGGACGTTATTTCTGCTCCGCCGCGCCGAAATTTGATCCTTAATCCGGTGATCCACCAGAATCACGCAATCGGACACATACTCTTCGAGCCCGTGCCGCGTCAGCGTGCCCTCTCCCCGTTCCGCGGTAATCACCGTCGTCAAGTCGCGATCCTTTAGCCACCCAAACAACCGCCGGAATTCCGAACGCAGGATTGCCTCGTTCGAAAACCCCGAAAACAACACCTCCAGCGTTTCGAACATCACTCGCTTCGCGCCGATGCTCTCGACCGCTCCTTGCAAGCGAATGAACAGCCCCTCCAGATCGTCGTCGCCGGTTTCTTCGATTACGCTGCGCTCCACGCTCACGAAGTCCAGCGCTAATTTCTTCTGCCTCGCAAGTCTCTGGATGTCAAACCCCAGCGACGCCACGTTCGTCGCAATGTCTTGCGGTGTTTCTTCAAACGCCATCAACACCCCGGCTCATTGAATTCCTGCGCCCCGCGCACCAAAAATTCGATGCCCAGCATGGTTTTCCCGTAGCCTGGCCCGCCGCACAGGATCGTCGTGCGCCCCTTCGGCAGGCCTCCGCCGCTAATCTCGTCAAAGCCCGGGAATTCCCGTGGGAGTTTTTTGCAAGTTTCGTAGTTGCTGCGTGACGCGTCTTGCGATCTTGTTTAGGGACACCGGACGCCTTTGGCCAGGGGAACGGGGAGTGGCCTATCACGATTGTTATAAACGGGCCGCAAACTTAACCGACGCCTATATTCCGGCACAGGCCTTGTTCCCGCACCGAAATCCGCCCCCGTCGCCGCACGCGTCCACCAAAAGGTAACCAACTCCCCCTCAAGCAAACCTTTGCCGATGCCGATAGACTCCCCGAAGACTATGAACCAAGACCGCCGCGGTTTCAGGTTTCCTCTCAACGCTGCCGCAGAAATCGCCCCGGAAGATTCTCCCTCCGCCAGCCTTGCCGCCCGCGTCACTGAACTCAGCCTCCTCGGCTGTTACGCCGAGACTCCTGCCCCGTTCGCCATGCAAACCCCCATTCTCGTAAAAATTTTCCATGCCGACCAGTACTTCGAAGCCAAAGCCACGGTAGCCTACGCAAAACCCGCCAAGGGCATGGGCCTCACCTTTCGCGAGGTGAATCCCTACTGCCGTGCCATTCTCCAGAAATGGGTTCTCGCCGCCCTGCACGGCGAATTCGAACTCCATCGCTGATCCGGCTACCCTCGCTACACAGACTCTCTCGCGCCGGTGTTTCAGCCCTCCCCCGTGAATTTTCTCCGCGCAATTTTCTAATCGCATTGCATCTAAGGGGCGTCCCAGGAGCTAACCTGTGCGTGCAGCCCAAATCAATTCCTTCGGACCACCGAACGTAATCACCGTTGTCGATGTCCCCAAGCCCAAAATGGAACCTAGCCGGGTCTTAGTACACGTGCGCTGCGCCGGTGTCGCCCCCTGGGACGCGCTCATCCGCAGCAACACGAGTGTCACCTCCCCGAAACTCCCGCTCATTCTCGGCTCCGATCTCTCCGGCGTCATTGACTCCGTGGCCCCGGACGTCTCCAA
>JBEKVU010000264.1:0-6274 GCA_049513775.1 Candidatus Acidiferrum sp. | reverse complement strand
TCACGAAAGTTGCGCTGAGTGTGTGTTACATTGGCGCTAGGCCCCGAATAACGGAGGCTTTGTGCGCCATCGGAAGAATCCCCCCCGACTGCAGGCCAAACGTCCGACGACCTTTGCGGAAATTCGATTTAATGCAGAGGAAAGACTACGGCATGGGTTGAAACTGGACTTCGACCAAATAATGCTGGATATTGGGGCGATTCGAGCGGCGGCGGAGAAACCGACTAAGAATTAATCGGCTCAAACTAGCCCGCGAGGGTTGGTACGCAAGTCAAAAAGCAATGATGTATTGCTCTCCGCCCCGAACAGGTCTCCCGGCTTCATAAGCCCGAGTGGGAGCCACAGCGAACGTACATCCATCCTTTGTCAGCCGAGTGATTCCGAAACCTGTAGCCCAATGTAGCCCATTTAAGGGGTAAATTTTAGAAGCGATTTGCCCATATGCAACGGACGATAAGGCAGGCAGTTATGATTCGCGAACCCAAACCTACGAACCAGAAGGTTGGGAGTTCGTATCACCCCGGGCGCACCATTGTAAATCAGCCGTTACGCCCCCGCCGCATACGGAATCGTCACCGTAACCGTAGTCCCCATCCCCTCTTGCGAATCAATCCGCACATCCCCCGCAAACGGACGCACTCTCTCCCTCATCCCACGCAGCCCAACCCCTGCCGCACGGTTGCGAATCGTATCGAGCTTCTCTTCCGGGATACCGTGCCCGAAATCCTGCACCTCAATCACCACGTTGGCGCCATCCATCAACAACTGAATGCGCGCAGACTTGCTGCCCGAGTGGCGGTGAATATTCGTCAAACACTCTTGAATCACACGAAAGATCGTCAATTCAATCTCGCGCGGCAGCCGCTCAAAATCTCCCACCAAAAGTTGTACTTCAATTCCCGAACGCTGGTGCAATCCCTCAACGTACCAAGACAACGCCACGCGCAAGCCAAACTCATCCAGCATCGGCGGATGCAGCAAGTAAGACGTCGTGCGAATCTCCTCCCCCAACTGCTTCAGCATATTTTCCGCGTCATTCGCCAGCTCCAGAAGCCTCGGATTCCCACCGCCCACCAGACGCGAAATTTGGCTCACGTTCATCGACAACGCCGCGATAGTCTGCCCCGCGCTATCATGCATTTCGCGCGCGATCCGCCGGCGTTCTTCATCTTGTGTGGTCATCAGTCGCACGGACAGTTCACTCAGCCGCTCCGATTGCGAAACCACATCATTCGTCCGCGCCTTCACCTGACTTTCCAAAGACTCTGCCAAATTGCGAAACTGTTCCTGGCTGTGCCGCAGCTCCGCCTCCACGCGTTTCCGCTCGGTAATGTCGCGCGTCGACCCCGCCACCAACTCCACATTCCCTTCGCGGTCCAGCACCGGGCAGAAAATGTACTCGTAATACCCTCCCGCCCCGGTCTGGCTGGTGTACTCCGTCTCATCTGTCAATCCGGTTTTCGTCTCGAACACTTCTTGAATCTGTCTCTGCAGCCGCGCCGCAAGCTCATCCGGGTACTTCAACTCAAAAAAATTCCTCCCCACCGCCTCCTCAAGCTTTAATCCCCACAAATTCAATAACCCCTGATTCACAAAAACAAAGCGCCCATCGCGATCGAATATGTAAGCAAAGTCTGAAATGGAAGACAGCGTGATATCAAGAATCCGAGACTGCCGCTCCAGCCGGAACAGCAGTTCATCTGCCCGTCGTTCTACCGTCTTAAGCGCCGAGATGTCGATCACCACGCCAGATAAATATCGCGCCCTGCCTGCGGCGTCATGTTCGACCGTGCCCCGCGCCGTTACCCACGAAACACCGTCGGCTCGAACAAGCCTGTACGACGTTTCGTATCGATTGTTTGGTCCTTCCAGCGCCTTAGAAATCGCGGATTGTACGTCACTCCGGTCTTCTGCGTGAATCGCCACAAGATACTTTTCGATCGGGCCGCCCAAGGCATCCCCCGCGCTTACTCCAAACATCCGAGCCAAATTCTCGTCGGCAACCACCCGGTTATTCGGGATGTCCCAAATCCATGTGGCGACTTCATTGGCGATTAAAATGGATTTAAGTCTGCGGTTGGCTTCAAGAAGCGAACTCTCTATGTTGTTCTGCGCCGAATTCGCCGCTAGAGACGCGGACGCGTCGGAACAAGGTGCTGTTGACTCATTGTCGGGCATATCAGCGAAACCGAAGTATACAGGCCTATTTCCGAATTTGCACAATTCAAGAGCGATCGCTGAAACGTCCTCAGCAATCGGAAAAATCAAATTGGGCCGGATTTTTAGTTCGGCCTCCTACACCACCGCCACTAGCTCCCTACAGCAACTCCCCTATTGGCGCATCTCGTCTCCCCAGACTACCGTTTAAGTCCAAAGATGTTCTTCCGGGTCCTTCGGCTGTCGCCCCTCCTCAATCTAGCTGTCCGCGACCGAAATGCACCAACGGGCTTTAGAAACTGATCGGGCAGAAAGAAGCAAAAAATGCGCAATTTTTTCGGTATTCGTTCAGTGTTGTTCTCGGTCTTGTTGCTGGCGATGTCTGCCACGGCGTTCGGCCAAATTGGTTTTTCGATCACCATCGCGCCCCCAGCACTCCCCGTTTACGAGCAGCCCATCTGCCCTGCGGATGGCTATCTCTGGACTCCCGGCTACTGGGGCTATGGCGATGACGGTTATTACTGGGTTCCCGGCGACTGGATTCAAGCGCCCGAAACAGGCTTCCTCTGGACTCCCGGCTATTGGGGTTGGGGCGGCAACGCCTACGCTTTCCATGAAGGCTACTGGGGCCAGACCGTCGGCTTCTACGGCGGCATTAACTACGGCTTCGGCTACGGCGGAAACGGCTACGAAGGCGGCCGCTGGGATAATGGCCATTTCGCGTACAACACTTCCGTCAATCGCGTAAACACCACGGTCATCCGCAATACCTATAACACCCGCGTCGTCGAGAACAACACCCGCGTAAGCTTCAACGGTGGCACCGGCGGCGTCGAAGCCCGCGCCACAGCGCAGCAGGAAGCTGCCGGACGCGAGCGCCACATCGCCCCCGTCGCGGCGCAGACTTCTCACGTGCAAGAAGCGCGTTCAAACCCCGAACTTCGCGCCTCCACCAATCACGGCAATCCGCCGGCCGCAGCCGTTGCTAGGTCCCAGTCCATGAACGAACACGCCGCGGGATCTGAAAAGGAACCTGCGGCAAGAGAGCCGGTAGCCAAAGAAAATGCGGCTCCGAGCAACGTCAGGTCCGAGGAAAAACCTGCCGCCGTTGCCGCCCGCCCTACCCCGGCCACGCACGCCAGCGATCTCGAGTCTCACAAAACCACCACGCCGAATACCGGCAACGTCAAGACCGACCAAAAATATCAAAAACAACAAAACGCCTTGGTCGCCAAACAGACCCAGGATCACCAGAAGCTCGCGCAGCAGCAGGACCGCGAACACCAGCAACTCGCCAAGACCAATCCCAGCGACGCGCAAAAACAGCAGGTGGAGGAGAAGCACACACGGCAGACGCAACAACTCGAGCAGAAACACGCCACACAGACGCAAAAGGTGCAAGCAAAGCAGCAACCAGCCAAACAGCCGTCGCGCCCTGCAGGTGAAAAGTCGCACTGACCGCGCGTTTCTTCGACACGTTGCACCGTTCGCGGCGGGCCGGGCTAAAAGAGCCCGGCCCGCCCGGCCCTTTTTTGGGTGCATCAAGAAGCCTCGGCGCCCCGTCAATTCGCTAGAGTACGGCAGTCAAAGGCGCGAGCGAAGATAGCGGCGAAGCAGCAGAAGAAAATCAATGGCCCCGAAAAAAATACCGGAGGCCTACAAAAACCAACAGTGCCCCCAGCGACCCAAAGATCATTACTCGCGTCGATCGCGGAAGCGGTCCCCATTCACCTCTCTGCAACCATGAAAAGCCCTCGCTCTTTACCACGCGGACCAGACACCCGGCTCCGAGTACCAATGCCATGGTTGCATCGCCTCTCGTCCTTTCACCCGACCTTACTTTGCTCATCGCTGATCGGGCTAAGGAAACGCCATCACCAACCCACTTGCCTCATCCGCTCCAAAATAAGTCCGCTATAGCGAATCATACGCTCGGGCCGTCGCTTCAGCGGCAACGGCAGAATTGCCGCAAGCTGCGCCGCTTGTTGCCGGTCGATACTCCGGGCTGAAATTCGGTAGTAGTAACGGCACGCCGCCTCTGCGCCATAAACTCCCGGTCCCCATTCCACCACGTTGAGATACAGCTCCAGAATGCGCTGCTTGCCAAGCACCAACTCAGCCACCGGCACCAGCGTAAGCTCCGCGCCCTTGCGCAGAATGGACCGCCCAGTTCCGAAGAACAAATTCTTCACGAGTTGCTGCGTAATCGTGGACCCGCCGCGAATGCGCCCACCCTCCAGGTCGCCTTCAGCGGCGATCTCCATCGCGTGCCAATCGAATCCATGATGCTCGTAAAAGCGTGCATCCTCTGCTGCGATCACCGCGTGCTGAAAATCGATCGCGATTTGGTTCAGTGGAACGAATTCATACCGTTCGTGATACGGCTTCCAATGAACCCACGATTGCAATCGCCGCTCCATGTGCACGGCGGTGGTCGGCGGATCGATCCACCGCGCCGCCACAAGCATCAGCACGGCAAGCAACCACAGCGCCGCCACTCCGATGACAAACCATCGAACGAAGGATCGAACAGCGCCCTTCCAATCCGTGATCTTCGGCGGTGTTTCCGGAGTTTCGGTCAGTATTTCTGGAGTTTCAGTCACGCTTCAGAATAATCGTTTAGCCTCGGTTTGCCATAGCGGCCCAATGGCGCACTACGCTAGACACAACCTAAGTCGGCTAGCCATTTTCAACACGCGCCTTTATATCCGAGTACGCCGCCTCGATCAGCTTGCTCAACGCGCCAGCGTTTGCAGCCGTCCCCGGCCTCAGCTTCACATGACGCATAAACTTCCCGGCCCCTTGCAACAGGCCAGCCGGATCCGCCAGCGCCGCGCCGTGAAAAAATCCCACGTTCACGTGCGATGAAAACACATTCACATAACCAAACGGCGCATCGCCCAAACACGCCACCGGACACCCGTCATGCAAAAGCTCCCGCACCTCGTCCCCGCACTTTCGCATCACCTCAAACCATTCCCGCGCAATAGTTCCCAATTCCCCCGCATGCTCTTTCATCCACACATCAATCGCCGGATGCCTCTCCACAGCGCCGTCAAATCGGAGCAAATCCGTTCTCATATTCAGTACTCGGCTCCCTGCCCAGCACAAACGTGGAGGCGCTCATCTCTGAATCCCGCACCGCCGCCCACATCATTAATAAATCCATCGAGCGGCATAGTCATGCCAACAATTTGCTTTCGCCATTTCTGTGACTCCAGCAAATTTTCAATCCAATGATTCACCGCGCAAAATTCGCTCTAGCCGTCCACGGACATCCTGTTTCGCTCCGATGACGATTATAAGCAGCTTTCCGTCCTGGTAAGACGCCATCGAGGGAACGTTTAGGAGGCTCACGAATTTGGCAAGTTCAGAACTAGCGTCGCAGTCTACCTCGCCGAAATTTACTTGCTCACCCAACACTGCTTCCGCCTCGCACATCTGCCGATAGGCGGACTCATACGAACGATTCCATCGAGCGTCAGAATGTAACGGCCGCCGCCGATTTCGCTGCGATAAAAGACTCAAACTACAGGTAGTTGAGCAGCACCATATCGTTGCATTTTAACGCGCACGAGAGTCAACTTGCGATACGGCGCACTGCCAAGCAAGGGCCTTTTGTTTGAAATCCCACCCGCCCGCTTAGGGCTATTCAAGCGTGCGTTTCGCTGGCCATCGATCGTAAACCACGAACGGCACAACTGTATTAACATGCATTCAGGACTTGCTGCTCTCAGTCGTTCGTTGGGGCAATAAGACAAGAGTGAGGAGAAAGATCATGAAGGCCAAAATCGCTGGAGCAGCTGGATTAGCTGTGGCGTTTGTTGCGGGCATGCTCGTGGCCACAGCGTTAGGTGCAGGGTTGGCCGCTAGAGCCAAGACGCCGGGTACCGCGCAGCAAGGCCAGCAAGTCATCGTGCAAAACGTCATCACCCCCACGGTGACCGACGAAGACATCGCTTTGCTCCGCCAAGATCTGCGCGCCATGAAAATGCAGGTGATCGGCCAGAATCTGTCGCTTTCCGATGGCGAGGCGCAAAAGTTCTGGCCCATCTACAACCACTACGTGAAGGACTTAACCGAAATAAACAATCAAAAGTACGCACTCCTAAAGCAG
>JBEKVU010000263.1:0-6727 GCA_049513775.1 Candidatus Acidiferrum sp. | reverse complement strand
AAGCTGCACGTATTCACCACCAAAATCTCCGCCTCATCGGCGCGGGGCGTCAACTCATACCCTTCGCGCGCAAGAATGCCCATCATCACCTCGCTATCCACAAGGTTCTTCGGGCAGCCCAGGCTCACAAATCCAACTTTGGTCGCAGGTTTGCTCATAGAGAAGAATTTACCGCTTTCGATAACATTTGATTATAACACGCCGCAGCGATTGTTCTGTCTTAAGGAGAATGCTGCCGGGTCTTAACGCGTGCGTAATCCCGAGCGAATCTGCGCCAGCAGCGCCCGCAAACGCGAAGTATCGCAAGCCGCCCCGCCAAAGCGCGCGTGCGCATAAATCTCCGTGAATTCCCGCACCGCCGGCGAAACTCCCGCCGCCGTGGGCCGTAGTTCCGCCGCAAACTCCCTCGGCGTCTGCGATTCGCGCCGCGCAAACCCGCGTTTTTCCAGCACTCGCAACAACTCAAAATAAAGCCGCGAAGCCATCTCAGGGTTCGCACCCGTTGAACCCAGCCATTTCATCCGCAAAATCAGCACCGCCCGACGCAACACGCGCGAAAAAAGATCGAAGCGTAGCAGCACCAGCAGCGAAACCAATCCCAGCGGCAGCAAATACCGCAGCTTGGCGTGCTCGAATTGCCACGACTTGAACCATTCCTTCCCGCGATCCTGTTTCCGCTGAAACCAGTCGCGCCCCAATTCCGTCCAGTTCTTTGTGCCGTGCTGCAGCGTTTGCGCCAGCGTGATTTGGTGCGCAAAATCGTAGCCGATCACCCAGTCTTCCCAGGTCAGCTCCATCCAATCGAGATATTTCTGCATGCGCGAAAGAAATCCCGCCGATCCTTGCGGCGCGTCCGGCGTAGGATCAAACACGATCCACCCGCTCCCCGGAAAAAATACCTCTACCCAGCTGTGCGCATCGCTCGCTCGCACCACGTAATCGCCGCCCAGTTCGTTGTATTCGCCGGGGAGAAATCCGTTCACTGCGCGTGTTGGCACGCCCAGCGTGCGCAGCATCACCGCCATCGACGACGCGAAATATTCGCAATGCCCGGCGCGGGACGTAAAAAGAAAATGCGCCAGCGGATCGTCGCCGGTTTTTCCGGTGATCACCAGCGTGTACTTGAACCGCCCGCTGCGCAAATAGCTTTCGATCGCCTGCGCTTGGTCGTACGCCGTCGCCGCGCCGGCCGTCACCTGCTTCGCCAATTCTGGAATCCGCTCATCGAGGGACTCGGGAAGCTGCAGATACGTATCGATAATGTTCTGCGGATACTCCCGTGACGCGGCCTTTAATTTCGGTACATTGATCTCCGGCAGCTCGGAAAACCCCGCGTAACGAATCGCCGAATAGTTGTGAAATGGATTAAACAGCGAATCCGTCCCATCGCTATTTAGGTAATTATTCCGTAGCGGCCCGTAATTGTTGTTGGCCTGACCGCTGAAATTTCCCTGTACCGTCACCGGTTTACCCGGAACAAAAATCACGTCCGTGGCCATCGGCTCGAGCAATGCCGTGTACAACATCCCCGGAGCCCCTGTCTCGACGCGCCGGTTGCCGCCGCCCACGTAAATCCATCCGTCCGAGTTGGCGTTTAGCGGTTTGATGATATGTTCGGGAGAACTCCACCGCCGTCCATCAAAATTGGTCAACGCGATGCCGCGCCAGCGCAGCCGCGAATAGCCGATCGGATGCCCGGTCTCAATCCGCATCATCACCTCGGAATTTTGTTTCAGTTCACCGATTTGCCCGAGTTCCACATCTTCGCTGAACCCCGTGCCCAGCGCCGGATTCAAACTGGTCCGGCCGAAGTACCCGCCACTTACGCGCGGAAAAAGAAAGAACAGTGCCCCGCCCAAAAAAATAGCCCCCATGGCCACGGTCACCGCGGCAAAACTCAAAGCCCGGGTCAGCCGCCTTTCGCGTTGTGCCTCCACAGAAAACGCCGGCGGCGTGATGGCCCCGCGCGCGGCGCGCCGCAATTCCATGCCCACGAACGTCGCCACAGCAAAAAGCAAATACAAGAAAAAGAACAGCAGGAACGCGGTATCCACCGTCAGTACCGCGGCCGCCAGCATCGCCGCAAACGAAAGCATCGCCAAAAACAGCGCATCGCGGTCCGTCGTGGCGCTGTAGAAACGCACCAGCATCACGAACATCAGAAAGTGCACCACGCCGATCAGCGCTGCAAACAACGGCGGATTCGGCGAGTTGGCGACAAACAATTTCGATAGCAGCAAAATATCCAGCGGCAGAAACGCCAGATACCCAATCACCAAAAATGTCGCCACCCGCGACGTTAGTTCCGCCGGCCTGCTGGCCCACAGCCGCACGCCCTTGTAGAGCATGCCCGCGATCCCCAGCACGGAAGAAAACACGTCCAGCTTGCCGGTAGTCGCCAGGGTAGCCACCGAAACCAGCAGCAAGAAAAACAAAGAAAGTCGGAAAAACCGCTCCGCCGGCGGCGCAGGCACATACCCAATCGTGGTGGAAGAAGCCATGAGGAATTTAAATGGTAGCACCGGCGACCTGGCCGGAGCGCCACAGCCGCATCACCGCGCGACGAATCAATAACATTTCTGTGCCCAACATTTATGTCGCTGCCACCGCCAGCGCCGCGCGCGCAATTTTCCGCGTCAGGTTCGAGATCGGCACCGACGCCAAATCATCAAGCGCTACCGCCTTCGCCCCATCCGAGCGCGGCAGCCTCGCCACCGCCATGCGAAACCCAAAAACACGAATCTGCCGATACGTCACGGAATGCCGCACACGCGCCAACTCCACAACACGCAGCGTCCGGCTCCTCTCCAAACCGAACTCCCGCCTCGCATGCCGCTCGATCTCCTCACGCGCGTCCTGCACCACCGCAATTGTCGGAAAATGCCACATCTTCGACACCAGCGTCGGCACATGTTCCGCCGCAATTTTCTCCGTGCCCACTCGCGGCGGTGGCAGCAACAGAGTTCGGCCTTTGCCATCCACAAAAACCGCCGCAGCCAGCGTAACGCTCACTGGCGCACGCTTCTTCCGTCTCTCCGGAATCTCTTCCTGCACGCTCTCTTTTCGTGCCGCGCAGTGCTTCATCACCGGGCAAACCAAGCATTGCGGCGCGCGCGGCGTACAAATCACCGCCCCCAATTCCATCATCGCCTGATTCCAGTCGCCGGCCGCCGTGCGTTCCAGCAGCACATCCGCCCCGCGTTGCAACTCTTGCCAGCGCGACGCTTCACGCAAATCGCCACGTATCGCAAAAATTCTGGCCAGCACGCGCGCCACGTTCCCATCGAGCACCGCGTGCTCCTGCCCGAACGCAATGCTCAGAATCGCTGCCGCCGTGTACGCTCCAATTCCCGGCAGCCCCCGAACGTCGCTTTCATTTTTCGGAAATTGTCCAGCATGTTTCGCCACGATTTGCTGCGCCGTCCGCTGCAGATTCCGCGCCCGGCTGTAATATCCCAGCCCGGCCCATAAGCGCAGCACTTCTTCTGCAGGAGCCTCAGCCAACGCCTCCACGCTTGGAAATCGCGCCAGAAATTTCTGGTAGTAGGGAATCACCGCCGCCACGCGCGTCTGCTGCAGCATAATTTCCGAGAGCCACACGCGGTACGCATCTCTGTCCCGCCGCCACGGCAAATCGCGCTGAAACTCCCGAAACCACGCCAGCAAACTCGTGCGGAACACCCGCAATTCTGAACCAGTGAGCATCATCGCCAGGATTTTCGCACACTCCCACCGGCGAATGTAGCGGACGCGAAATCGCTACAAGTCTGGGTGAGAAATTGCCCAAGCGCCCGAACTCGCAAAAAGCTACTAACCAATCCCACTCGACAATTTCACAATCCCCACGCCACGCACCGAAAGCTCTCCTAGCAACTTCTCCACGCCCGCAGAAATCTCCCGATCTCCCGGAACGATCACCGCCCATTCAAGATTGTCCCGAAACTCCTTAGATCGAATCTGCCATTCCCTAAACGACGACGAAATTGGCGCCCCGATCTGAACCATCGAGAAATGCCGCACAATCGCCAACGCAGCAGCCTCATCCGGCGTCGGCCCAGAAAGAATGTAGTGGTTGTTGCCGTGCACCAGAATGCCCACCATGCGGTCTATTGCAGATCATCCAGAAAAATCACATACGAAGAAAACCAAATCGCCGCCGGAATCGATCCACGCGACTGGCTCGTGATGACTATTTTGAACAGCTCCGGCGCCGAAGCCAGCTCCGTAATCAATTTCCCCTGCGGGTCAGGAGGCAGCGGCTCCGCCAAAGCCAAGTGCCGCAATATTGAAAAAATATTTTCGCCCGCGGGTGCCAGCGGCGTCGAAATACCCGCCGTACGAAACTCGAGCGCCGCCCCAGTCTCAGAAAAATGCCACGCCAATCCAGCGCACAGCGTCACCGCGCGTTCAAACAATTCTTCCGGAGACAACGCCGCCGCCCGCGCCGCCGTTTTCGCGGCAATTGCCGAGGCTCCCGTTAAACCCTTCGCCGACGGCGCCGCACCGCCGCTCGGTACTTTGATATGCGGATCCAACACCAACAAAACCCGGCAATCGTCGTCCCGCGTAAACTCCCGCACCATCAGCGTCCCGAATCGAGCCGACGCTTTCCAATGCACATGTCGCGCGCTGTCCGTTGAAACGTAATCCCGCAGCGCGTACAAATCCTGTCCGTAGCCCTTCGCCACGCTCTCCAGCGAACCCTGCAGCCCGGGCAAAATCTCGATCAACTGCTCCGTGGCTTCCACTGAGGGATACACCAGCGCTTCGCTCTTCAAATCCACCCGCCGCGCTTTCTGCAAAAATCCGAATGGAAAACGCGTCACGATGCGAAACGCTTCCTGCCGGTACAGCCCGCGCCGTGGAAACGTCATCGGCGCCACTTGCCGTATGTGCTCGCGTTTCGGCAGGTACGGAAAATACACTGGCGTCCCCAGCATCGCCGGCGGCGGTTCACCTTTTTTCGTCGCCGCTTCCACGCGCATCGAAAACGACGGCAGCGTCAGCTTTTCATTCCGCAGCTCCATCACCGAGCGCACTGGCTGCCCCGCAAAGATGTGCTCCGGCAGCTCCAGCCGCATCTCCACGCCCGAAAGCGTAATCGAGGAAAGAATGCCGGACATCAGAATCGACGCCACCAGCGTCGAAAGAATCAGAAACAACAGATTGTTGCCGGTATTCAGAGCCGCCAGCGCCACCAGAATAATTCCGCCAAGGTACACCCAGCCCTGGCGCGTCAGGCGGTACTCCATTTTGTAGCCGATCCATCGCAGCGGTGTGCGCTTGGCGAGTACCGGCACCAATGTCGCTGCCACCCAGCCCGCCACTGCTAGCGCCGCCAGCGCCGACGTGCTGGCCAGAAAAAGCTGACCTAACTCCGCCGCGGCCCCCGAATACAGCGCCAGAATCAACGCCACCGTCAGCGCCGCAATCGAAAGAAAAAACGCCCGCACCGCCGACCGGTCGGCCTTGGACCACAGCTGCGCAATCGTCGATGTATTCGTAGGGTTCATGTAGCGGCCGCCTTCTGAGGCCGGCGGTTTTTCGCAGTTCGCGAAATCGAGGCAAAACTAAAACTATGGTTGTAGATCTCGCAGAGCAACTCTTACAACGGTACCGGCACCGCCTCTACAATCTCCCGCAACACCGACTCCGTGCTCTCCGACTTCTTCTGCGCCGAGGCATGCCGCGCACTCGCCACCACGCGATGCGCAAACACCGCCACCGCCAGCTGTTTGAAATCATCCGGCAAGCAGTAATCCCGCCCATCCAGATACGCGCGCGCCTGCGCCGCCCGTTGCAGCATCAGCGTCCCGCGCGGGCTGACCCCCAGCGCCAATTGATCCGTATTCCTCGTGCGATTCACGATGTCCAGCGCATAGTCCAGCAAACTCGTATCCACGCGCACTTGCGAAACCGCATCTTGCATCGCCAGCACGTCGTGCACATCCGCGATCTGGTCGAGCGACGCCAGTGGATCCGCGACCGCGCGCCTGCGCATAATCTCCCGCTCCGTCTCCGGCGAGGGATACCCCATCTTGATGCGCATCAAAAAACGGTCCAGTTGCGATTCCGGCAGCGGATACGTCCCGTGATGTTCGATTGGATTTTGCGTCGCAATCACCAAGAAAGGCTGCGGCAGTGGCAGTGTTTTCCCGTCCACCGTCACTTGCGCTTCGTTCATGGCTTCGAGCAGCGCCGATTGCGTGCGAGGCGTGGTGCGATTGATTATTCAAACTCCCGCGATTCCGGATTGTAAACGCTCACCCCCAGCACGTCGCTGGGCAGCAAATCGGAAGTAAATTGAATACGTTGAAAGCTGCAATGAAAGGATTTGGCCAGCGCCTGCGCCAGCGTCGTCTTACCCACGCCCGGCACATCCTCAATCAGCAGATGGCCCCGCGCCAGCAGCGTAATCAGCGCCAGTTGAATCGCTTCTTCTTTTCCAAGGATAATCCGCGCGATCGCGCGATGCAGTTGCGAAACAACCTGAGAGGTGGCGGTCGGCATAGTTGAAAACCCGGGCTCTTTCCTGTTACAACTAGAACACTGTGGCAAGACGCGTTTCGCGCGTAAGCAGGCTTACGCAAGCTTAAGTTGGATGCGCGAATTCGTTTCCGAGTACCTTGCCGCCGTACACCCGTCCTGCACGGGCGATTAGCTCAGCGGTTAGAGCGCTCGCCTCACACGCGAGAGGTCAAAGGTTCAAATCCTTTATCGCCCACCA
>JBEKVU010000262.1:0-6320 GCA_049513775.1 Candidatus Acidiferrum sp. | reverse complement strand
TAAGCTTCCCAAGCTTCGGACGCGGGTTCGATTCCCGCCGCCCGCTCCAACTGAATCAACGACTTACAGATGGGGATTCCGATGAAGCCGATCGGCATTCCGAACTGATCGCGATCACTGTTCCGGGGTGGATCCGATCTGTGGTCGGAGCGAAGCGACGCTGGCGGATGGATTTTGCACAAAGTGATCGCGATCGACCGCTCCACGCTGGCGTGATCGGTAAACTGTTCGCCGCAGCCCTGAAGCATATTGGGACGCGCGACTTGACCAATACGATCGTAGAGGTCCGATTCGTCAAGACATGGCGGAGGCCGTTTCGATCCGTTACCCCGCCTTTTTGTTTGCTGCGTGTTGATGTACCCTCGGCAGTTGCCGTTTGGCGCGCAACCTTGCGTGCTATCTGATCGCCAATGATTTTCTTTGCCGGGCCCACGTGCCGCCTAATTTCTCTACGAAGCGTTTTGTGAAAGGGAGGTTTGTTCTTGGAACAAGAACGCAAACTGACCGATTCTCCCGCCGAGGCGCTTCCTTCCGGAGACACCGCCTTGGGCGAGGCGCTGGCGCGGAAGGCCCACGAGAATTGGTGCAAACTGCGGCTGGCGCAGGGCTGGCGTTACGGTCGGCAAAGCGATGATAGTCGCAAGGAGCATCCGGGGCTAGTGCCCTTCGAGGAGTTGCCGGAATCGGAGAAGGAACACCACCGCAAAATCGCCATGGAAACCCTCAACACCTTGAGGGAATTGGGCTACAACCTGCAAGCTCCGCTGGCTCCCGCTTCTGACGCCACGCCGCATGGCTCCGTCGTCATGCCGATTGCCGCGCCGATGGCTGCGGCACCTGTCGCGCCAGACGTGCCCGAGCATTTGCTGCAACGGCTTGGGGACCTCTCCTTGCAAGACCGCGCCGCCCTGCAGCTCCTCTGGAGCCAACATGATGCCGGCGTATGGTCCGGCAATGTCGAAATTTACCGGACCGTGGCCCAGAAGATTCTGAAACTCGGCGAGCCTCTGTTTGCCTATGACGTGGCGGCCGAAGGCATAAAAATTTTTGCGCAGGATGTTCGCTTGCGTCAGTTGCTTGCGCTGGCTTTGGCGCGCAGCGGTGCGGTGGCCACGGCTAACGAAGTCTTGACCGCCCTGTCTAACGAGGGCCATGCGGACGAAGAAACTCTTGGCCTGCTGGCTCGCACGCACAAGGATTTAGCTGTCGAAGCCAGGGATCCCGCGGAGAAAACCCGCCACTTTCGCGAGGCCTACAAGTTCTACCTCCAGGCCTATCAATCGTCCGGCGGCTACTGGAGCGGCATCAACGCCGCAACAATGGCTTTGCTCTTGGGAGACCGCGAACAATCCGTATCCCTGGCAGGCAAGGTTGCCCTGCAGTGTCGCGCCGAAGCTGTGGTGGAGCAGAGCGGAGACCTTTACTGGTTATTCTCCACGCTGGGCGAAGCTGCGCTCCTGCGGAAAAATTGGCAGGAAGCGGAAGATTGGTACAGCAAGGCGGTCGAGTTGGAGCACGGCAACTGGGGAAATTTGCAATCCACGCGCCACAACGCGCGATTGCTGCTGCACCAATTGCAGGGCGATGAAAAACTTGTCGAGCGGATCTTTTGCGTGCCCAGCGTGGTGTCCTTCACCGGCCATATGGTGGACCGTCCTGGCCGCGAAATTCCGCGCTTTCCGGTGCAACTCGAGCAGGAAGTAAAAACGGCCATCCGCGAGCGCCTGGAGAAGTTAAACGCCGGCTTTGGTTATGCCTCGGCGGCTTGCGGTTCGGACATTTTGTTTCACGAAGCGATGCTGGAGCGCCACTGCGAAAGCCACGTCGTGCTGCCCTACGAGAAGGATCTTTTCCTGCAAGATAGCGTTGGCATCGCCGGCGATCCCGGTTGGCTGACGCGCTGCAATCGCGTGATGAGCCTGGCCGCCGAGGTGCAAGAGGTCTCCAAGCGCAGCCGCATCTGTGGACAGGTGTCTTACACGTTTGGCAACCTTATGTTCCACGGCTTGGCCAGTGTGCATGCCGCGCAATTGGAAACCAAGCTCGTGCCCATGGCGGTTTGGGACGGCCAGGCCGGCGATGGGCCCGACGGAACCGCAGCCATGGTGGAGCGCTGGCGGGCGCAAGGGCTTGAGGTGGAGATTATCGATTTGCAGCAAATCCTGCGCCGCCAGTGTCCGGAACTTGTCGTGGAGACGAAATCGGCTTCCGAGGCGGTTGCTCATCGCGCGCCTCACGCCGCCGCTATTTGCCACCCCGGCGATGCCTCGCAGCCGGAGTTTTCTTCGGAGATTCGCGCACTTCTCTTTGCTGACGCGCAGGGCTTCAGCGAACTGAGCGACGAGCAAGTGCCGCTCTTCGTCCATCATTTCCTGGGCTTGGCGGGGCAGTTGGCCGCGCACTCTTCGCACCAGCCGTTGATGAAGAACACCTGGGGCGACGGATTATATTTCGTTTTTGCCAGTGTGCAGGATGCCGGACAGTTCGCACTGGATTTACGCGACGGAGTTTGCTCTACCGATTGGGAGGCGAAGGGTCTGCCCAGCCTGAATTTGCGCATCGGACTGCACGCCGGACCAGTCTACGCCTGCACGGATCCCGTCACCCTGCGCCCCAATTACATTGGTGCGCACGTAAGCCGCGCCGCGCGCATTGAGCCGATTACTCCCACCGGCCAGGTCTACGCTAGCCAGTCATTTGCCGCGCTGGCCGCCGCCGAAGGCGTCAAGGTGTTTCGCTGCGACTACGTGGGGCGAACGCCCATGGCGAAAAAATACGGCGTCTTTCCGACCTACGTGGTGCACCGCTCGATCGCTCGGAACGGAAACAGGGAATAACCGTTTAGGGCGCACGGAGCCTTGCCGCCATTGCGACTCGGAAACCATCTGCAACCACAACTTGCTAAGCGTTTACCGCTGGGCTATAAGACTGATAAGCTCCGCTTCTTGGAACGCATTAGGGGAAGCGTTTTGACGGACATTCATGCCACGGCAATCTGAGAACGCCGTTTTGCCCCTGCGCAACCGTTTGCAGGCCTTGCTGCCTTTGCGTGCCAGCTCACGAGAAAGCTAAGGTCAGCCGATGAATTTTGAAAGCGATGCTTTCATCAGCTACGCCCACCTCGACAACGTCGAGCTGGTCGAAGGCCACAAAGGCTGGGTGTCCAATCTACATCGCGCCCTCGAAGTGCGCGTGGCCCAGCTTCTCGGCAAACAGCCGCAAATCTGGCGCGACCCCAAATTGCAGGGCAATGATCATTTTGCGGAAACTCTCGTCGAGAAACTCCGCCGCGTGGCCATCCTCGTTTCCGTGGTTTCGCCTCGTTACGTTAAATCCGATTGGGCTCGCAAGGAACTCAGCGCGTTTTGGCAAGCCGCGGAAACGCAAGGCGGCATCCGCTTTCATGACAAGATGCGCATCTTCAAGGTGCTGAAGACTCCGGTGCCGTTCGATAACCATCCCGCAGAGCTGCAACCCTTGCTGGGCTACGAATTCTTCAAGGTCGATCCGGAGACCGGCAGAATTCGCGAGCTGGACGAAATTTTTGGCCCGGAGGCCCAGCGCGATTTCTGGCTCAAGCTGGACGACCTGGCGCACGACATTTGTTACCTGCTCGAAATGCTCGAGCATCCCGACGCCGCGCCCGCCTCTCAGCCTACCGGCCCCGGAGTCTTTCTGGCGGAAACCACCAGCGATGTTCGCGAGCAGCGCGAGACGCTGCGCCGCGACCTGCAACAGCACGGTTACGTGGTGTTTCCCATGCGCCCGCTGCCCAGCGTGGCCTCCGAGGTGAAAGCCGCGGTTAGCGATGATCTCGCCAGGTGTCAGCTCTCCGTCCTGCTCGTGGGTAAGAATCATAGCTCCGTTCCCGAAGGCGGCATGGATTCGTTGCTGGAGATTCAGAACGAGCTAGCCATCGAGCGCAACAAAAAAGGAAGTTTTTCCCGCCTGCTGTGGATTCCTCCTGCATTAAAGGTCGAGGATGAACGGCAGATAAAGTTCATCGAGCGCCTGCGCATGGACCCGCGCATACTCGACGGCGCGGATCTCCTTGAGACCTTCCTTGAAGATCTGCGCACCGTCATCCACGCCAAACTCAAGCGCTCAGTTGTTCCTGTACCCCCGGCCGCTCCCGCGCCGGCGGCGCAAGCTTCGGTCGCTCTGCCCGCGTCGAACGCCGAGACCGGTACGCATCCCAGCCTGTACGTCATTCACGATCAGCGTGACAGCGAACCGGCCTACGCCTATGTCGAGCACCTGTTCGACCACTTTGAAGTTCTCCAGCCCGTCTTTGCAGGCGACGAAGCGGAAATCCGCGAATACCACGATGAAAATCTCCGCCATTGCGACGGCGTACTTATTTTTTATGGCTCCACCAATGAATGCTGGCTGCGCCGCAAACTCCGCGAGGTGCAGAAAGCCCCCGGGTACGGCCGCACCAAGCCCGCGCCCACCATCGGCATCGTCATGGCCCCACCGCGCACTCCCGAAAAAGAACGCTTTCGCACCCACGACGCTATGGTCCTCCCGCAGTTCGACGGGCTTTCCGCCCCCGCCCTGCAGCAATTCATCACCAGCCTGAAGCGTTGAAAGAGGGGACCACAGGCTCGATGGCCTTGAAAAACCTCTCGAACCCTTTCCCGGGCCTTCGCCCTTTCGAGGCCGACGAAGAACATCTTTTCTTTGGCCGCGAGCAGGAAATCGACGAGCTTCTCCGTCGCCTGCGCGCCTCGCGTTTCTTGCTCGTGGTGGGTAGCTCCGGCACTGGAAAATCTTCGCTCGTCCGCTCGGGCCTGATTCCCGCGCTGCAAAGCGGCTTCATGCTGAGGGCCGGCTCCAACTGGCGCATGATGGTTTTCCGCCCGGGCGACAATCCCATCGGCAACCTCGCTGCCGCCATGGACGCTCCCGACGCGCTTGGCACCGAGGGCGAACTCGCCAGCACCAACCGCGTTCTGCTCGAAGCCACCCTCCATCGCAGCACCTTGGGGATCGTGGAAGCCGTCCGGCACGCGCGCATTCCCGCGGAAGACAACGTCCTCATCCTGGTGGATCAGTTCGAAGAACTTTTTCGCTTTCGCCGCAGTGGACATGGCGGAGACTCGCGCAACGAGGCCATCGCCTTTTTCAAGTTGCTCCTCGAGGCCGCCAGGCAGCCAGACGTGCCCATCTATATCGTGCTCACCATGCGCTCCGATTTTATTGGCGACTGCATGGAGTTTCAGGGCCTTCCGGAAGCCGTCAACGATGGCCTCTATCTCATCCCGCGCATGACCCGTGACGAATTGCGTTCTGCCATCACCGGCCCCGTGGCCGTCGCCGGCGGCGCTATCACCCAACGCCTCGTGCTCCGCCTGCTCAACGACCTCGGCGACGATCACGACCAGCTGCCCGTCCTGCAACATGCCCTAATGCGCGCCTGGGACCGATGGGAACATCTCCGCGAGGAAAATTCCAGCCCAAATTCCGGCATCGACATCGCCGATTACGAAGCCATCGGTGGTCTGCAACAGGCTATGTCACTACACGCGGAAGAAGCCTTCCGGGAAGCCAGCTTCGAGCGCGGCCAGCAAATCACCGAAAAAATCTTCAAGGCCCTCACCGACACCTACTCCGACCCGCGCGGCACACGCCGCGCCTGCTCCATTCAGGAGCTCGCCGCCGTCTGCGAAGCCTCCGAGTCCGAGGTCATTCGTGTCGTGGAAATCTTCCGCCGCCCCGGTCGTTCCTTCCTCACTCCTCCGATCTCCACGCCGCTTGAATCGGGCAACATCGTCGATCTTTCTCACGAAAGCTTGATGCGCTGCTGGACACGCCTCATCGCCTGGGCCGAAGAAGAACGCGAATCCGCCGTCAACTACGTCCGCATCTCCCAGGCCGCTTCCTGGTGTGTCGACTGTTCCGGCAGCCTGTGGATCGATCCCCAACTCGAGACCGCTTTGCAGTGGCGCCGCAAGAATAAGCCCACCGCCGCCTGGGCCGCACGCTACGACTCAAATTTCGCGGAGGCCATGGAGTTCCTGGACCGCAGCGAAAGGCAGCGCGGGTTTGAACGCCAGAAAGAAATCGCCAGAAAGCGTCTCCGGCAAATCGCCATCTATGTCTTGTCCTCCATGTTGTTGGCCATCGGGACGCTCACCTACGTCGTCTACCTGCAGCGCGAACGCGCCGAACAGAATTTGCAGCTCGCGAAAAAAGCGGTGGACGAAAGCCTGTCCTCGGCGGGCGTCCAGCAATCCCGTGAAGCTCCTGATTCCCCGGAGATGGAAGCCTTTCGGCGCCAGCTCCTGGACAAAGCCAAAGTTTTCTACCTGAATTTT
>JBEKVU010000261.1:0-6350 GCA_049513775.1 Candidatus Acidiferrum sp. | reverse complement strand
CGATCACCGCGCACGCCAGGCAATTGCCGGTTACATTTACCGCGGTGCGCGCCATATCGATCAGTGCGTCGATTCCTAAAATGATGAAAATCGGTTCCGTCGGCAAATGAAATGTTGCCGCGGTCGCTAGCAGCACCACCAGCACCGCGCGCGGCACGCCAGCGATGCCTTTGCTGGTGAGCATCAGCGTGAATACCATTAGCAGTTGCTCGGGCCACGACATGTGCATGCCCGCGGCCTGCGCCACAAAGATCGACGCCAGCGCCAAATATAGAGTCGAGCCGTCCAGATTGAAGCTGTAGCCCGCAGGAATCACGAAGGCCACAATCTGCCGCGGCACGCCGAACTCTTCCATGCACTCCATGGCCCGCGGCAGCGCCGCCTCGGACGTGCTTGTGGCAAACGCGATGGTCGCCGGTTCGGCCACGGCGCGCAAAAATCGCGCCAGTGGCAAGCGCGCAAAAAAAGCTATTGGCAAAAGAACCAAAAGCAAAAACGCCGCCAAAGCGGCGTACGCGGTCAGCAAGAGTTTTGCTAACGGCAAAAGCACACCCAGTCCCATGTGCCCCACGGTGTACGCCATGGCCGCTCCCACACCGATAGGAGCGTAGTACATCACCAGGTTGGTGAACTTGAACATGGTCTGCGCCAGCGATTCGGCAAAGCGCAGAATGGGCGCGCGCGTCGGCTCCGGAACGCGCGTTAGTGCAATGGCAAAAAGAATGGCGAATACTGCGACTTGCAGAATTTGATTTTCCGCGGCGGACTTCACGATATTTTCCGGAAAAATGTGTAGGACAAAATCGTCCCAGTGCAGCGCCGCCGGCGCAGTCGGGCCCGCAGCCGATGTAGTTGCCGGGGATGTTGTTGCCGGGGACGATAGCGGGGCGGCGGGCGCAAACGTGGATTGCCTAACCGCCAGACCTTCGCCGGCGCGCGTCAGGTTGATCGCGCCAACGCCCAGGAAAAGCGCGATGGTGGTGACCACTTCGAAGTAAATCAGGCTCTTGATCCCGATGCGCCCAACGGATTTCAAGTCGTCGTGACCTGCGATGCCGGTGATCAGCGTGGCCAGAATCAACGGAGCTACGATCACTTTGATCAGCCGCAAGAAAATGTCGCTTAAGAATCGCAGGTGCTCGGCGAATTGCGGATGCTCGAGGCCGATTTCGAGCCCCAGCAGCATCGCAAAAAATATCCACGACGTGAGCGAGCGCTGGCGGACAGCGGCTATCGCGAGTAGAAGCAGCGCGGCGTCGCGCTGCAGCGCCGCCCAGTGCTGGCTGGGACTTACGATTTCTAGCGTCGCGCCGCCGAGAAAAAGAAATACGCCCGCCGCAATCAGAGCAGTATTCGCGCCGAGTGCCTTGTTAGCCTGCACGGCGCTGGAATTTTCGGCCATGGAGTCGCTCGCCGCGGCGAGCGCTGCGCATCATATAACGCTTTGCGGAAACTGCGACCTCCACGGCCTTTTATCTAGTCTTCTTCAATCCTCAAGCAGGGAAGTAGTTCATTTTCTCCAGGTCCGAGATCATCCCCGGCCCTGTCGGCCGCCACCCCAGCCGCTCCTGCGTCAGTGCGCTCGAGGCCGGTATGTCATGGCCCACGAAGTATGCGAGCCAACCAAAGTGTTCGCCCGCTTTCTCCGGCGATAGAGAGACCACCGGCAGCTTCAGCCGGCGGCCGATCACCTCTGCGATCTCGCGAAGCGGCACACCTTCTTCGCCGACCGCGTGGTAACGCGCTCCCGATTTGCCTTTCTCCAGAGCCAGCCTGTAAAGCTGTGCGCAAGAAAGTATATGCACCGCGGGCCAGCGATTGCTCCCGTCGCCGACGTACGCCGAGACGCCCTGCTCGCGCGCCAACGCAACTAGGTACGTGATGAGCCCTTGCTTGACCGTGTCGTGTACCTGCGGAAGCCGCATCACAGAAACGCGCATGCCCTTCGCCGCCAGCGCAGCCGCCGCGACTTCCGAAGCGACACGCGGGAACGGGGAGTTCGCGGCATCATCTTCCGTTGAGGGGCGACCCTGCGCGTGAACAATCCCGGTCCCGGACGTAATCACGAGCGGACGATCCGAGCCCGCAACCGCCTCGCCCAGAGCTTTAACGGCGCGCGTATCCATCTCACAGTTCGCCTGAAAGTTCGAGAAGTCGTGGTTAAAAGCTAAGTGAATCACGCCATCGGCCTGCTCCGCTCCCTGGCGCAAGCTTTCAAGATCCTCCAAATCCCCGCGATGCACTTTGGCGCCAGATCTTTCAAGAGATTTCGCGCCGGAATCGGACCGCGCCATCCCCAATACCTGGTGACCCGCCTTAATCAACTCCGGAACGACAGCCGACCCGATAAATCCCGTCGCACCGGTCACGAATACACGCATGTTCTTTTCCTCCTGAGTGATGTCCGCCGCCAGTCTTATGTTGACAACCGATCTTGACGGACCATCCGCTTGACGGACCATCTTCGCTTTGATAAAACGGAGATAGTCTCCGTATAGATAGATTACCGGAGACTGTCTCCGGTTACAAGCTCTTTTGCTCATGCCCACAAAACCCTCAAAATCCGCAGCCCGCAAGCCCCGCACCGATGCTCAGCAGAATCGCCAGCGCATCTTGGAAATTGCCAAGCAGGCTTTTACCCGCGACGGCGCCAACGCCAGCCTCGACGACATCGCCAAGCGAGCCCGGGTCGGCCCCGGAACCCTGTATCGCCACTTTCCCACCCGAGACGCGCTCATCGAGGCGGTCTATCACGCGGAAGTGGAAAAGCTAGCGGCGGCGGCAGACGGCTTCGCCAAGGCCCTGCCCCCGCTCGAAGCATTACGCGCCTGGATGCTGCTATTCATCGACTACATGGCGGCCAAGTTGATCATCGCCCCCGCACTGAATACCGTGGTGGGAGGTCCTTCGAGGCTCTACGAAGGTTCTCGCGGTCAGATCCGCGGCGCGCTTGAATCACTCACCCAGCGCGCCATCCGCAGCGGCGATCTTCGAGGCAACCTCGACCCCAATGATCTTCTTCGCGCGCTCATCGGCGTCGCCCTAATACCAGCCACTCCCGACTGGCAGCTAAGCGCCAAAAGATTGGTGGACATTCTGATCGCCGGCTCCCGCCCAGTGAAATGAAGTGGAATGAAGTGAAATGAGCCGCTCACCAGCAAACTAACCCGCTCACTTTTTTCCCGGCAACTTGCTCGCGTGTTCCGGCGCCTGCTATCGTGCGGAAATGCCCACGATCCAGCAATTTGAATGTTCCCGTTGCCACACCTACGTTCCCGCGGATAGGCCGCAAACCGTTTGCCCCAAATGCGCCGGAGCCTTGTACGTCCGATACGACCTCTCACACGCCATCGGGATTGCCGGACGCAACGCCATCGCTAAAGATGCCGCGAACTCCCCATGGCCCGGAATGTGGCGCTATCGCTCCGTGTTGCCGGAAGCGGCTCCCGTCACGCTCGGTGAAGGCTGGACGCCTATGCTGCGCAGCAAGCGTTATCCGGGCGTCTACGTAAAAGAAGAAGGCGCGAATCCCACCGGCAGTTTCAAAGCGCGGGGCTTGGCGCTCGCCGTCACCATGGCGCGCCATTTCGGATTGCGCGAATTGGCCGTGCCTTCGGCGGGCAATGCCGCGGGCGCCTTAGCCGCGTATGCGGCGGCCGCGGGAATCGAAGCAAATATCTTCATGCCCAAAGATGTGCCCTTCGCAAATTATCTCGAAGCGGTTTTGTACGGCGCGAACGTCACCCTCGTCGACGGATTAATTTCCGATTGCGGCCGCATGGTTGCGGAGCGCAAGGATAAAGAGGGCTGGTTCGATATTTCCACGTTGAAAGAGCCGTTCCGCATCGAAGGCAAGAAAACCATGGGCTACGAACTGGTCGAGCAACTTGGCTGGGAATATCCCGACGCGGTTTTCTATCCCACCGGCGGGGGCGTAGGCCTGATCGGCATGTGGAAAGCATTTATTGAGATGGAAGAGCTTGGCTGGGTGCGCCCCGGCAAGCGTCCGCGCATGATCGCGGTGCAATCGGATGGTTGCGCGCCGGTTGTGCGCGCCTTCGAGTCCGAAGAAGCCGTCAGCACCATGTGGGAAAACGCCGCCACATTTGCTTCGGGTTTGCGCGTGCCGAAACCCTACGGCGATTACATCATGCTAGATATTCTGGAAGAATCCAACGGCATCGCCCTGGCATTCTCTGACGAAAAAATCTTAGAATCACTAAAAGACTGGGCACGCAACGAAGGCATCTTTCTCTCCCCCGAAGGCGCCGCCGCCACCGCCGCCTACGACCACCTGCTAGCCTCCGGCGAACTGACGCTCGACGATCGTGTAGTCCTCTTCAACACCGGCGCAGGCCTAAAATACACGGACGTGCTAGCCCAAGCCTTACCCCTGGCCAAGCCGTTGTAGCGGCCGCCTTCTGCGGCGGTCGTTTTTTCCAGCCACACGACGAGTGTAATGTTCGGGAGTGATTGCGGCGACCTGCACTCGCATACAAAAAATCTGGTTCCGGGACGTGGACTCGAACCACGATACTCAGCTTCAAAGGCTGATGTCCTACCGATTAGACGATCCCGGAGCACCACAGAGCCAGATAAGTTTAGCAGAGGAAGAATCGCCGCGCACCCCAAGAGCGGCCCGAAGTTACAAAGAGAGATTGTAAAGCCAGCCCTGAAGTCGAGTTGCGAAGTTCCGGGATGAAGAATGTCCGAGCAGGGAGTCAGGCGAGAATCGCCGCGATCCGCGACCAGCCTTGTCCAACGCTAGCGCGCACGCCAATGGCCGCGCTTAAGAGTGCCGCGCGTGTTCGATCCGCGATTGACGCCCACGAGAAATCGCTCGTCGCGACCTCCCACTGCGGTCCGGATAGGTCCACGCAAAAAACGCATACAGCAGCAAATCGCATCCCAAGATGCACAACGCCATCAGCATAGTCACCGACATAGCGCACTCACTTTCATCGCCACGCATCAGGGCGATCAACAAGAGAAGCTTGCCGCCCCGCACGCGAGAAAGTCCCGAGAACTTTATGAGGAAATTGTTAAGTAGCTCGCCGCAACCTCCGGCCCTGGTCGCGCCAGCCTAAGATTCTCCCTTACGATTTCCCAATAAATCGGTAGGGAATTACTTACCCGCGATTTTCTATCCTTTGACTTCCGGGCTGTCCAGCGCGCCCGGACTCTTAGAGGAGATCCCGATGGGCGGAGATTTACATAACGTTCAGCAAGAACCCCCGGCAACGTGCAGCGTCTGCGGATGCGATACAGAACTGTTCGACTTGCCGGGAAGAACAGAAAAATTCTGTTTGGCGTGCAGCGCCGACGTCGCCACGGCCGTAGTCTTGCGCACGGAAATCGATAGCGCCACCTTCAACGGCCAAGACGCCCAAGATTTAGTAGCCGAATTCGCCGAACTCAGCCGCCAAATGCTAACCCGCGCCCAATCCGCCGACGCCCTAGGCAGTTGGTAGCACAGACTTCGACCCGTGCACCTGGTGCTTGAGCATGCGTTCCTTTATCGCCAGACTGTCATCGCCTTCTGTGCGCAACCTCACACTTTCTGCTAGATTAGTAAGGTTGTTCCCCCGCGCAGTTTTCGTCCCTGAGAGCTGCCGCGCGCGGAGAGGTGGCCGAGCGGTTTAAGGCGCACGCTTGGAAAGCGTGTGTAGGTTAACCCCTACCGTGGGTTCGAATCCCACCCTCTCCGCCATATCTGGTTTGCCTCCTGTCTTTGAATCGGTGTTGTCTATATCCACTCTTTCTGTCCGCCTACAGCAGACTGTACATACAAATGTATTGACAAATGTATTGACAAATGTGCGAGAGGACCGTATTCTCTCCGAGTCGTGGCGAGCCACGCGATTTGAATGGGACGAGCAGAAGAACCGGCAAACCTTTTCAAGCACGCTGTTCGCTTCGAAACGGCCGTTCTCGTTTTCGACGATCCCTACGCGATTACGCGGCGTGACGTCACTTTCGAGGACGAGGAACGTTGGATAACGGTCGGAGCCATAGGGCCGTTCGATTCTTTTGGTCGTTCACACTTTTTATGAGGAATACGACGAAGAAGTCATTCGTGTCATTTCGGCTCGCGCCGCCGAATCGCACGAAGGGAGAGCCTATGAGGAAGCTCACAAAGGATCAGAAGCGAGACATCCGAGTTATCGCCGTAAAAAGAGACGAGGACATTGATTTCTCGGACGCTCCGGCGGTTCTCGATTGGAGCGGAGCCGAAATTGGCAAGTTCTATCGACCAACGAAGAAGCCCGTTACGATGCGTCTTGATTCCGACGTCATCGCATGGCTCAAAGCCGATGGTCGCGGTTATCAGACCAAAGCGAACTGGCTTC
>JBEKVU010000260.1:0-6355 GCA_049513775.1 Candidatus Acidiferrum sp. | reverse complement strand
CCAGAAGGTTTCGAGTTTGTCGCCGCGCTGGCGGCTAACGGCCAGGGGAAATTCTTGCGGGCCGTAGGTGAAGAGGGTGAGGGTGGTCGGGCCGACTTGGAGTTCGTAGCCGGTGGTTTGTTTTGTTTGCAGGACCGGGCCGGGCTTGGGGACGGCGCCTCTACTTTTGAAAAAGCCTAGCTCCCCGCCGAATTCCAGCGCCAAGATGCGAAAGCTGGGATCTTTTGCGGAGACCGCGTCTTCGTCGGAAAAAATCGGAAGGTGGCAATTGAAAGTGGGACCTTTGTCTACGAAATGCTGGGCGGTGCTGGTGGCGAGATTAACGACCCAGGCGTCTGGTTCGTTGGTGATGAGCAGGCCGTGGATATTGTTTCGTGGGTCGGCGGCTTCTTCGATGCGGCAATAGCGCGTGCCGGAGCGGTACATCACCTTGGGGAGTGAGGCAAAACTGCCTGTGGGGGCGTCCTGAGATTGCAGGCGGACTTCGAGTTTCAGCATGGTCGTGGGGGCCGGAGAATCCTGCGCGGAGGCGATGCAGGACAGTAGCAAGACCCCCAGAAGGGATAGGGATTTTTTCATCTCGGCGGGAGTTTATCACAGCTGAACAGAGAGTCTGCGGGCGCGCAGGAGAAAGGCGGCCGCGCCGGCTAGAGTTGGAGAGGCGTGGGTGGTCTGCGATACTGGGGGCTTGCGATTTTGTAAAGGGCGAAGATGGCGGGGGTTGAAGTTGCCCCCCCCGGCAAAAGACGACCGCCTCAGAAGGCCGGTCGGTACAAAAGAAAAAGCGCCGGGACCAAAGCCCGGCCGCTACAGAGGCAATTCAAAGGCTGAGGGTGACTTACTGCGATGATGACTGGGAATGAGATACGAGCGAGATTTTTGCGATTTTTTGAGGAGAAGGGGCACCGCGCGGTGCGGAGCTCATCGCTGGTGCCACATGGGGATGCGACGCTGCTTTTTACGAATGCGGGGATGAACCAATTTAAGGATGTGTTTTTGGGGTTGGAGAAGCGGGAGTATAACCGGGCGACTACGGCGCAGAAATGTGTTCGGGCTGGCGGGAAGCACAACGATCTCGAGAATGTGGGATTTACCAAGCGGCATCATACGTTTTTCGAGATGATGGGGAATTTTTCGTTTGGTCCAGTGGGAGTTATCGGCGATCAGGCGTCCTATTTCAAGGGGGATGCGATTGCGTTTGCGTGGGAGTTGATTACGTCTGGCGAGTGGTTTGGGATTGAACGTGCGAAATTGTATGTGACGGTGTTTGGCGGGGCGGAGGTGTCACCCGGGACGACGCTGGGCGTCGATGAAGAGGCGCGCGGATTTTGGCTCGCGCAGAAGGTGCCGAGCGAACGGATCGTGCCGATTCCGGGACTCAAAGATAATTTTTGGGCGATGGGGGATACCGGGCCTTGCGGACCTTGTTCTGAGATTTTTTATGACATGGGCGTGGCGGCGTCGGAAGAGGGGCATGCGGATTGTAAGTTTCCTTGCGATTGCGGACGGTATGTGGAGATTTGGAATCTGGTTTTTATGCAGTTTAATCGCGATGCGTCGGGGGTGCTGAGTTCCCTGCCGAAGCCGTCGATTGATACGGGGATGGGACTGGAGCGGGTGGCGGCGGTTTTGCAGGGAGTGATTTCTAACTACGATACGGATTTGTTCGTGCCGCTGTTGAAGCGGGCAGCGGAGTTGTGTGGCGTGGATTTCAAACGAGAAGAAATGGCAGAAGATCGCAAGGGCGGAGCTGCTTCCCTGCGCGTGATTGCAGATCATGCGCGAGCCACGACGTTTCTCATTGCGGATGGCGTGCAGCCTTCCAACGAAGGGCGCGGATACGTTTTGCGCAAAATTATTCGGCGGGCAATTCATCACGGGCGATTGCTGGGGATGAAGGAACCGTTTTTGTTTGAGATGGTGTCTTCGGTGCGCGAACTGATGCAGGGGGCGTATCCGGACTTGGCGGGCGCGGAGAAGCATGTGGTTCGCGTGGTGATGGCGGAAGAGCGACAGTTTGGCCGAACCATTGAAGCCGCGGCAGGGAAACTAGATGCACTACTCGCAGACGCCAAAAAAGCGGCCACGGCGAGCGCCCCAGCGAAGCTCCTGGGAGCTAATGCGTTTCGATTGTATGAGACGAACGGTTTGCCCCGCGATTTTATTGCTGATGCGGCACGCGATCAGGGCGTGATTTTTGATTCTGGGGGATTTGATGCAGCCCTCGAAGCGGAACAGGTGCGCGCGCGGGCGTCGTGGAAGGGTGCGGCGCATAAAGAGGCGGCGAACCCGGCGTTTGCAAGGATTGCGGAGACGTTTAAGACGGAGAAGGATTTTTATGCGGTGGGGACGGCGTCGACGCAAGCTAAGGATTGCCGGATTCAAGCGATCATTTTGACGGGCAGCGCTAGCCGCGCTGACATGAACGGCGGGCCGGTTTCGGAGTTGAAGGCTGGGGAAACGGGCGAGGTGGTGCTGGATCATACGGTGATCTACGCCGAATCGGGCGGACAGGTGGCGGACAAGGGCGCGTTTTATGACGCGTCAGAATCGCAGATGCTCGCGGAGGTGATTGGGGCTTACTACCCGGTTGCCGGCCTGGTGGCGCATCGCGTCAAGGCCAAGGAAACCTTGCGCGTGGGGGATCACGTTAGCGTGGTGACGGATGCGGAGCGGCGGGCGCGGATTATTCGCAATCATTCGGGGACCCATCTGGTGCATGCGGCGCTGAGAAGTACCTTGGGGACGCATGTGAAGCAGGCCGGATCGCTGAATGCGCCGGATCGGCTACGCTTTGATTTTTCGCATTTTGCGCCGGTGGACGCGGAGGAGTTGCGGGACATCGAGCAGCAGGTGAATGACGAGATCCGGTGGAATACGCCGGTGGAGACGGAGGTTACCTCGATCGATCATGCGCTGGCTTCGGGGGCGCTGGCGTTTTTTGGCGATAAGTATCCGGAGAGCAATGTGCGGGTGGTGACCATTCCAGATGAGCGGGCGCCGCGTGGGTTTTATTCGAAAGAGTTGTGCGGCGGAGTGCACGTACACCGGATCGGCGACGTGGGAGTGCTGAAGATCGTTAGCGAGGAGTCGGTGGCGGCTGGCGTACGGCGGATTGAGGCGGTTACCGGAATCGGGGCGCTCGAGCACTTTCAACGGCAGGCGGCGGTGCTGTCGCAGGTGGCTGGGCAGTTGAATGTGGCGGAGGACGCGGTTTTGGCTACCGTGGAGAAGATGGCGGCCACCGTGAAGGCGCTGGAGAAAGAGCTCGAGGCACAGAAGCGCAAGGGAGCGCTCGGGCAACTGGATGAATTGATGGAGCGGGTGCAAGTGATTAAGGGCGTCAAGTTGGTCGCCGCCGAAGTGGCGAGCGTGGACCGGGAGGGTTTGCGGCAACTGGTGGATTCGCTGCGGCAGAAACTGGGCAGCGGGGTGGTGGTTCTGGGTATGCCCGATGGAGAAAAAGTGGCTTTGATCGTTGGAGTTACGAAGGATTTGACGGGAAAAGTGCATGCCGGGAAGTTGATTAAGGCGCTGGCGGAGAAAGTGGGCGGCTCGGGGGGCGGTCGGCCCGATTTGGCGGAGGCTGGCGGAAAGGACACATCGGCGCTAAAAAGTGCCCTGGGTACTGTCCCGGGGATGGTAGAGGCATTGGTATAATTGGGCGTGGTTTGGTGCGTGTCCGGCACGGGGTCATTCCGCAGTGGTGTCGTGCTGATATTGTTCGGGATACGTGTATTGAGGCGCTGTCGTAACGGCTACAAAGAGACGGCAAAGTCAAAGGAACGGGTCTCAAAGACCCGCCGCTACGACGGATTTTTTTCGCCTTCCCCAAGGTGATGGATAGACGAATCGCAATCCCGGTCGGCATGATCCTGGCGCTGGTGACGTGTTTTTGCACGGCGGCACCGGCAGGAGCACAGATTGCCAAGACTACCGGCGATAACGGGCGGCGGCTGTTTGTGAATGCAGAGCCGCCGGTGACGATTCGGCTGGGCGCTGCTAAGTCCAACGCCACCATCTATATGAACGCCGAAGCATCGTTCACCGGCTATTCGCGGGCAGCGGTGAGTATTGATCGGGACGGCGCGGAGAAGTTGGTGCGCGAGGCGGCGGACCGGCATCATGTGGATCCGGCGCTGATCCGGGCGGTGATTCAGACGGAGTCTAACTGGAATTCGGGGGCGCTTTCGCGGAAGGGTGCCGGGGGGCTGATGCAGTTGATTCCGACCACGGCGCAACGATTCGGGGCCAGCGACCTGTTTAATCCGCAACAGAATATCGACGCCGGGGTTCGCTATTTGAAGACGCTGCTCGAGCGGTATAATGGCAACCTGGACCTGGCGTTGGCGGCGTACAATGCTGGGGAGGGTGCCGTCGATCGGGCGCATGGAATTCCGGCGTATCGCGAGACGCGGAATTACGTGCAGAGGGTGCAAGACGCTTATTTTCGGCCGGGTTCGGGACGACTAGCGGATGCGTTTACGAATTCGCGGGCGATACACCGGGATGTGGACGAGCATGGGCGGATTATTTTTTCGAATGAGTGATGGGCCGGGCGGCGGTAGACTTGTCATCGCAGGATTTTGCCAACAATTGAAAGTTGCAGGAGGGCGCTGGGGAGCATGCTGAAAGGCCAAAAAAATTTCCACAAGGCCTTCGCCCCGGCTTCGCCGGTTTTTGTTTTGTGCGCCTACAGCTTGCTCCGTACGATTCTTGTCGCGAGTGTTGCGCTGATCTGCGCGTTCGCGGGCGCGGCGAGTTGCGCGGCCTCTGAAGCGGACAGTAACACTAGCTCAGCGAAACGCCAGGCAGCTTCTTCGCAATACGTGCGGGCTGAGGAACAACGCTCCGCGCTGAACGGCAAACCTCAAGAAAAAAGAACGCTGGCGGAATACAAGCAGGTGGCGGCCAGCTATCGCCGCGTAACGTTGATTACGCCGCGGGCCGCCGAAGTGCCGGATTCCCTGCTGGCCGTGGCGGAGTTGTACACCGAGATGGGTGACCGCTTTGGGCGGAACTACTACCAGTCGGCGGTAGAGACGTATCAGTTTTTGGTGCGGGAATATCCGACCAGCAAGTATGGCCAGGATTCGCTGTTGCGCGCGGCGAAGCTGCAGCGAGAACAGCTGGGGGATTTGGCGGCGGCGACAGCCACCTATGATGCGTTTTTGAAGCGGTATCCGCGATCTTCGCGCAAGCGCGAGGCGCTGGAAGGCATGGCGGAGATTGCGTTGCTGCAAAACGGCACGCGCACGGATGGGCTGGCAGCGACGAAAAATGCGGCGGCGGAGAATCGCGGAGAGTCTGCGGCGACGGCTCCAATTGAGAGCGCCGCCAATCAGAACAGTTATGCCGCACCCGTGGTTTCGCGCGATATAATCGTCCGCGGCGGCAATGTGCAAAGCGGTGGCGCGCAGAGCAGCGATTTGCCGTATGCGCCGCGCGTGCGCAGAATTCGCGCGAGCAGCAGCGGCGCGAATGGCGAGTCCACACGCGTAGTGATCGATCTTGAAGGCAGCGTGCAGTATTCCTCGGCGCGCATCAGCAATCCGGAACGCATATTTTTTGATTTGCATGCGGCGCGCCTGACGCCGGAAGTGGCCAAGGGCAATATTGAAGTAGATGGCCGGCTGTTGACAGCCGTGCGCGTGGCGCAGAATCAAGCCGGTGTCGTGCGCGTGGTGCTGGACGTGAATGGGGTGAAGGATTACACCGCTTCGCTTTCAAGTAATCCGCCGCAATTGATTGTGGATTTGTACGCTACGACTGCAGCGGATGCTCCGGTGCGGAGCACGCGAGTGAAGCGTGATGCGCAGATGCCGGCGCCTGTACCCGTTGAAGACGCAAGGGCGAATACGAATACAACCGGCGATTATGGGACTTCGGCGAATATCGGACCGGACGCGACGGTGGTTCCGGCGGCGAAGAGCGTCGCGGCTGGACCGTCCGCTACGCCCGCCATGAAGGCCTCCAATGGCAATGGCGTATCAACCGCTGTTGTGGACAACGGCGTGATGACCGAGAAGAGTCCGCGTACTAAATCGGCAAAAGTTACCAACGCGAGTACCGGCGCGAGCAAGCCGGATTTGATTCGTCCTGCGACTGCGCCGCCCGCTACGCACGATGGGCAAGCTACGCTGACGCGTACGCTGGGGCTGAAAATCGGGCGCATTGTAATAGACGCGGGGCATGGCGGGCACGATACCGGAACGATTGGGCCGACCGGGCTGATGGAAAAAGATTTGTGCCTGGATGTGGCGCTGCGGCTCGGAAAAATTATCGAGCAGAAATTGCCCGGGGCGGACGTGGTGTATACGCGGGCGGACGATACGTTCATTCCTCTCGAAGAGCG
>JBEKVU010000259.1:0-6359 GCA_049513775.1 Candidatus Acidiferrum sp. | reverse complement strand
GCCGCCGAAGCCCGCGACATAGCCGGACGTCTTGCAAAAATCGCCGAGGAGGCCGAACTCCTCGTTCACGAAATGGATTTTCGCTTTCTCTACAACGCCAAACGCAAAATGCTTTCCGTCGGCTTCAACATCGAGCAAAACGAATTGCTAGAAAGTTGCTACGATTTGCTGGCTTCGGAAGCGCGCAGCGCCGTCTTTGCCGCCATTGCCAAGGGCGACATTCCGCAAATCAGCTGGTTCCAGCTTGGCCGCGTGCACACCCATTTCGCCGGCCGCAGCGTGCTGCTCTCCTGGACCGGCACGATGTTCGAGTATCTCATGCCCATGTTGTGGATGAAGACGTACCCGGAAACCCTGCTCGAAAACAGCATGAGCGGCGCCGTAGCTTCTCAGCGGGCCGTCGTGGAAAAAATGGAAATTCCCTGGGGCATTTCCGAAGGCTCCAGCAGTATGCGCAATGATGCCGGCCACTACGACTATCACGCGTTCGGGGTAAAAGCGCTGGCGCTCAAAGTGGATCTTCCGAAGCGCTTAGTCATCACGCCCTACGCCGCGTTCCTGGCGCTTAACGTGGATCCCGCCGGCGCCGTCCGCAACCTGCGCCAAATGCAAAAGCAAAATTGGATGGGGCCGCTGGGCTTCTACGAATCGGCGGACTATGGTCGCCCAAAGCGGGGCGACGCGCTGCGCCCGGAGATCGTTCGTAGCTGGATGGCCCATCATCAAGGCATGAGCCTCTTATCCGTCGCCAACCTTTTATCAAACGAAATTTTTCAGCGTCTTTTTCACGAAGAAGTTATGGTCGCTGCCACCGAGAGGATTTTGCATGAGCGTAAACCATCCATCACCAATAGCGAACCGGCCACCGCTACGGAAGAGTGGCTCTCCTAACGAGCCCAGGTGGCAGCGGGCATGGCGCGGCATCGCGTTCGCCGCCGTCGCAGTAACCGTGGGCATAATCGCCATTTCCGTTGCTAGCCTCGGCCCCGTCGCCAACGCTCAGTCTGCGTCGGCAAAAAACAACGCCACCCTCGCCAACGAAATCACCATCAACGTAGACCTGCAAGCTCCGTCGCATCCCTTTCCGCACTTTTGGGAACAAATGTTCGGCTCCGGCCGCGCCGCCCTATCTCTCCGCGAGAGCTACCGCGATGATCTCCGCGAAGTAAAAAAGGCCACGAATTTCGAGTTCATCCGCTTCCACGGAATTTTTCTGGACGAACTCGGTCTATACGATGAAGACAAAGACGGCAACCCGGTCTACAACTTTTCTTACGTCGACCAAATCTACGATAGCCTTCTAAAAAATCACGTTCGGCCGTTCGTGGAGTTGAGCTTTATGCCCAACAAGCTCACCTCCGACCCCAAGAAAATCCAAGCTTTTTGGTACAAGCCCAACGTCGCTCCGCCCAAAGATTGGGAGAAATGGGGCAAGCTGGTCGAAGTCTTCACTCGCCATCTTGTCGAGCGTTATGGCGAAGATGAAGTCGCTCTGTGGTATTTCGAGGTCTGGAACGAGCCCAATATCGATTTTTGGGCGGGCGAGCCGCGCGAAGGCACTTACTACCAGCTTTACGACCACGCCGCGCAGGCCATCAAGCGCGTCAGCCGGCGTCTCCGCGTCGGCGGACCGGCCACGGCGCAAGCCGCGTGGACCGACCGGTTCCTCGCGCATTGCCACGCCAACAATATCCCTGTGGATTTTGTCTCCACGCACGTCTACGGCAACGACAAGGCCGAAGACGTTTTCGCCACCCGCGAAGCCATCCCGCGCGACAAAATGGTTTGCCGCGCCGTCGAAAAAGTTCACCAACAAATTCTTGCTTCCCCCTATCCCAAGATGCCGCTCATTTGGAGCGAATTTAACGCCGATTACAGCAACCAGCCACAAGTCACCGACAGCGCCTACATGGGCCCGTGGATGGCGGACACCATTCGCCAGTGCGACGGCCTGACCGCCATGATGAGTTACTGGGATTTTTCCGATGTTTTCGAGGAGCAGGGAGTAGTCAAGGAGCCTTTCTATGGCGGATTCGGCTTGCTCGCCGAAGACGGCATTCCCAAGCCGTCGTTCAACGCTTTTCTTCTGCTGCACCAATTGGGCGATCAACGTTTCGACGTCCAAAGCGATTCCGCGATCATCACCCGCCGCAAAGGTGGCAAAATCGTTCTCGCCGTCTGGGGAAAAATCGTCCCGCCCGAGCAGAAACCCACGGCAACCGATACGGTGCAATTAAAATTTTCCGGCCTCGGCAACGCGAACACCGCCCGCGTCACCGTTATCGACGACGAGCACGGCTCGCCCCTGCCCGTGTACGAAGAGATCGGTCGGCCGCGACTCCCGACGCAGCCGCAAATCGCACAATTGCGTGCCGCCGGCGCACTCCCGCACGCAAATTCCGTGCCCATCATCGACAACACCTTAAAGCTGACGCTCCCTCCACATGCTCTTGCGCTGGTTGAAATCGACCCCTAGCAAGCTCGGTTCCTCGTCAACCGGTCTGTTACAATGCCAGGGAAATGGCGGGCCACCAAGTATTCCGCAACATCGCGCCGCGCAAACCGGCGCACCGGAGTTTCCCCGCGTCGTTGCACCAATTTCTTGGCGCGCTTTTGCTTGGCGCGCTCTTGCCAATCGCCGCCCCCGCATCTCCCGCCGTGCCATCCGCGGCCAATCCCGCTCGCGTTGCCGGCAATCACGCGGGAATTTTCCTGGTTTTTCCTTTTGAAAATGCCGGCGCACCGGCGCGCCTCGATTGGCTTGGCGAAGCGCTTGAAGAACTGACCATTCTGCGCCTCTCCGCCGTCGGCGAGGCAGTTTATTCGCACGAAGGCCGCAGCAACGAACTCGACCGCTACGGTCTGCCGCCCGAAGCGAAACTGAGTCACGCCACCATGTTGCGCATCGCGCTAGATCTCGACGCCGACTATGTCATCTTCGGTACTTTCGCGTCCGATGGCAGCACGCTCACTGTTGAATCCCGCATCTTGCGCGTCAATCCTGCTGCGCTTCTTCCGGTAAATCGCGAGTCCGGGCCTCTGGAGACGCTGATGGATCTCCAGATCCGGCTCGCTTGGCGCACGCTTTCCTCCCAGGAGCGCTCCTATCCCCTGAGCCTTGCCGAATTCGCCAAAAAGCAGCGTCCGTTGCGCCTCGACGCCTTCGAACATTACGTGCGCGGCCTGCTGGACAGCGATGACGAAGCTCGCCTCCGCGAACTGCGCGAAGCCGCCCGCCTCGAGCCTGATTGGCCGGAGCCGGATTTTTGGCTGGGCCAAGTCTATTTTTCGCGGCGCGATTGCAATTCGGCTTTGCCCTGGTACGCCCGAGTGCCAAAAACTCACGATCGCTATTCCGAAGCGGTCTTCGCCACGGGTGTTTGCCGTTTGCTGCTCAGCCAGCCGGACCGTGCGCAAGAAGTCTTCACCGGCTTGCGCGAGTCTTTGCGCGCGGGTAGTTCGACGGATCCCGGCGCGGCCAACGTCGTTGCCGGTGGCGACCTTCCGGAAATTCTGAATAATCTGGCCCTCGCTAAGGCTCGCCTCGGTGACAAACTCGGCGCGCAAACCGATCTGCAACGTGCTGCTGATCTCGACCCCGACGAAGACGACTACGCTTTCAATCTTGGCTTGCTCGCGCTGCAAGGCAACGACGCCGGAAACGCAGCCGGCTATTTTCGCGAGGCCGCCGAACGCGAGCCGGACAACTCCGAGGATCGCGCACTGCTGATCTATTCTCTCGACAAGGCCGGGCGCAAGCAGGAAGCCGATCAGGAGCGCATCGCCGCCACCGAAGCTTTCGGCCCCAGCGGCTTGCCCGCCATTCGCCTCGATTCCAGCAGCGATACGCTCACGCACATGGCGCGCATCAAGACCGAACTCGACACCACCGAGCTACGCCAGGAAATCAAGATGGCGGAAATCGCTTCGGTAAATGCCAGTGCTTCCGTTCCCCTGGTGGATTCCGCCGAATCGCACATTCGCCGCGCACGTCAGGAACTAGCGGCCGGCCACGTGGACGTTGCTGAGCGGGAATTTCACGCCGCGCTCGCGCTCGATGGCGCCAATCCGTCCGCCCATCGCGGACTCGCCGACATCGCCCGCCGGCAAGGCAAGCTCGACGAAGCCGTAGCGCAGCTGCAGGCCGCGTTGCAATCGCGCGATTCCGCCGTCGGTCGCGTCATCTTGGCGCGCATTTATCTCGAGCAAAAAAAGCCTGACCAGGCCCGCGTCGAAGCGCAACGCGCTCTCAAGCTCGCGCCCAACTATGCCGAAGCCAAAGAGCTATTAGGCCGCCTGCAAGGCGCCAAGCCTGGAGCCACGCCATGATTGCCGCGATTTGTAAAGTGCGCGAGTTTCGCTCGCCGCCCACCATTTTTTTGAAAGACCGCTCTCTCGTCTCAGCCGTCAGCTATCATCGACCGATCGTCGCAAGCGTGAGGTGAGAAATGCCACGCGTCCTTAAATTTCGCGCTCGTTTCCCTGTACGCTTCGCCATTCTACCCTTGGCCATTCTGGCGATGGCCGTCGCGCTCCGCCTGATACCAAATGCCTTGGCCGACGAACACCCCCCCGCCGCATCACTCGTCTCCGTCCTCCACATCGATGGCGATGTCGAGCCCATCCTAGCCACCTATCTCGATGAAGGCCTTGCCGACGCCGCGCAGCGCCACGCGGCGCTAGTCGTCATCACCATGGACACCCCTGGCGGCTTGAGCGATTCGATGAAGGATATCGTGCAGCACATCCTGGCCTCGCCGGTGCCAGTCGCGGTCTACGTCACGCCCACTGGCGCACGCGGTGCGAGCGCCGGGTTCTACATTTTGCTCTCCGCGGACGTCGCCGCCATGACTCCCGGCACGCACACGGGCGCCGCTTCACCCATCATGGTCATCGGCGGCATCCCCACGCAGCTCGACGAAGTCTTCCGCAAAAAAATTAATCAGGACGCCATGGCTTTCCTGCGCAGCTTCACGGAAAAGCGCGGACGTAATCCCACGCTGGCCGAAACCGCCATCACCGACGCCAAAGCCTTCACCGACGAAGAAGCTCTGAGAGCCAAAATGATCGACCTCGACGCCACTTCCGTCGACGACCTCTTGCATCAGCTCGATGGCCGCGCCATCACGCGTTTCGACGGCAGCAAAGTCACGCTCTCGTTGCGCAATCCGGTGCAAACCTCCTTCGAGCTTTCCTCCCGCGAGAAATTCCTCTCGCGTATCGTCGAGCCGGATATTTTCTTTGTGCTGCTGATCATCGGCGTTCTCGGCCTCTACACCGAATTCACTCATCCCGGCGTCATCGCCCCGGGGGTAATCGGCGGCATCTGTCTAGTCCTCGCGCTCTACGCCATGCACTTCTTGCCCGTAAATCTCGCTGGCGTCTTCCTGATTCTGCTCGCGCTGGCCTTCTTCATCATGGAAGCCAAATTCACCAGCCACGGCGTCCTCGCCGCCGGCGGCATAGTTTCCATGTTGCTCGGCGCCATGTTTTTGATACGCTCCCCACTGACCGGTTTCGGCGTAAGTCTTTTCGTGTCTTTCGCCGTAACCGTTCCGTTCGCCATCATTACCGTTTTCCTGATGCGTCTGGTGTTACGCTCAAGAAAATGGAAATCAGCGGTGGGCAAAGAAGAATTGCTTGGCGAACAAGGGATCGTGGTGGAGCCTTTGCAGGCCGGCATCGAAGGTATGATCCGCATCCACGGCGAACTCTGGCGCGCCATCAGCACCGAGCCGCTACAGCCCGGCAACACAGTAAAAGTAGTCCGCATAGACGGCCTAAAGCTCCACGTCCAGCCGTTGTAAGCCGCCGAAGCAGCCGTTGTAACGGCGGGTATATAGACCCGTTCTTTTGATTTTGGTTTTGTCGTTGTAGCGGCCGCCTTCCGAGGCGGTCGCCTCTGTGGCCCTTAGCGAGGAGCAAAAAATGGAAATCCCCCTGGTAGGCATCGTAATCATCGTCGGCATCTTCCTGATCTGGTTTTGGAACTCCCTCTACATCATCAAAGAGTGGGAACGGGGTGTCGTCTTGCGCCTCGGCCGCCTTATCCCGGTAGCGAAAGGTGCCGGCCTGAATCTCGTCTTCTGGCCCATCGAAACCCTCTACCGCATTCCCCTCCGTATCGAAACTCTCGACGTCCCCCCCCAAGACATCATCACCCGCGACAACGTCTCCGTTAAGGTAAACGCCGTATGTTATTTCCGCGTCGTCGATGCCAACATGGCGCTTTCGCAGGTGCAAAACTATCAATACGCCACCAGCCAGCTCGCGCAAACTACAATCCGTAGCGTCGTCGGACAATTTGAACTCGACGAAATTCTTTCTCAACGCGACAAAGTCAACGCCAAGCTGCAAAT
>JBEKVU010000258.1:0-6395 GCA_049513775.1 Candidatus Acidiferrum sp. | reverse complement strand
GATCGGCCTCGCCGCTGAGACATCGAAGAGAGATTCTTCGCTTCGCTCAGAATGACGGTTCGCGTGACGTGTGGATGCCGGAACCAGCGGCGAGCCAGATTGGCCCTTGCTGCGCGACGGCGGGCGGAATAGGCTTTTGCTATGAGCGAATTTACTCCTACGGAACGAACGAAAGTCCGGCGGCATCCGGAACGCGCGACCTACGACCGCGAACTGGTGCACGGAATACTGGATCAGGCGTTTGTGTGCAGCGTCGGCTTCGTGGTGGACGGCCAGCCGTACGTGGTGCCGACCAATTACGTGCGCGATGGCGAACGGTTGCTGCTGCATGGCTCGATCGCCAGCCGCTTGATGACCACGCTGGCCAGCGGCGCGCGTTTCTGCCTCAGCGTGACGTTGCTCGACGGAATCGTGTGTTCCCCCACGGCTACGGGACACTCCGTGAATTACCGCTCCGTGGTGGTGCTAGGCACGGCGGAAAAAATCGAAAACGCCGAAGACAAGCTCGAAGCCATGCGCAGGTTCGTGGAGTACGTGATTCGCGGGCGCTGGCAAACGATCCGTCAACCGAGCGAGAACGAATTAAAGGCCACCATGGTGCTGGCCGTCCCGCTGGTGGAAGTTTCCGCGAAGACGCGCACGGGCTTCGCCGTCGATAACGACAAGGAATACGAAACCGGCGCGTGGACCGGCGTCCTGCCCTTTGCGTGGACTCCGGGCACGCCGATCCCTGATCCACGCGCCAAATCAACGATCCCCGTGCCCGCGAACATTCAGAATTACAAGCGCCCGCAATAATCACCGAAGCCCGCGCCGCTGGCTTTTCGTTCCGCGGTATTCTGGAGGCGATGGCTACGCGAGTTTCGGAGGCCCGAGTGCATTTCTCTTCATCCTGCAATAATTCGCGAAATTCAGAAGATTTTCTGGCGCGCGTGAGGCGTCGATGTTCGCCAGCAATTCTTGGAGCACGGACTCTTGTGGCGCTGCTTTGCTTCATACCGCTTGGCACGACGGCCGCGGCACCCGCCGGCGGCTCGCAGACGCTCGATAAAAACGATCCGGCGTTTTTCAAGAAAATATATACCGACAAAAAAGGCTACAAAATGCCTTATCGCGTGTACGTCCCGGCAGGCTATGACGCCGACAAAAAATATCCGCTGATTTTCTTTTTTCACAGCGGCAGCGGGCGCGGATTCAACAATGAGCAGCAAATCATGCACGAAAATGCCGCCGGCACACACGATTGGACGCTGCCCGCAAACCAGGCGCAATTTCCCGCTTTCGTGCTGGCCCCGCAGTGCTCGATTGAAGCCAACTGGGGCGATCCGGACTTGAATGACATCAATCCGCAGATGCAAATGGCGCTGGATATTCTTGCTGCGGTCGAGAAAGATTATTCCATCGACCCGGAGCGCATCGTGCTGGTGGGCCAGTCCATGGGCGGGCTCGGCGTCTGGGCGCTGCTGCAAAATTTTCCGGAAAAATGGGCCGCCGCAGTGGTGGTCGGCTCCTTCGATAATTTCACGAACGAAAAAGCCATCACCCGCGTCCCGCTGTGGCTGTTTCAAGGCGACGCGGATCTGACCGTGCCGGTGCTGCTGGTGCGCCAGATGGTGAAGCAACTGAAGAAGGCCGACGCGCCGCTGCGCTATACGGAATATCACAAGATGAATCATGAAATCTGGGACCAGGCGTTTGCGGACCCGGAACTGGTGCCCTGGGTCGCTGCGCAAAGACGCGGTGCCCCTCGGGAAGCTCCCGCGAAGTAACGCCGGAACGCAGTCCTTCACTAGCCCAGGCGTTCTTGCCTGGGCGCGTAAGCTTCGGCGTTGTTGAAACTGCCCAGGCAAGAGTGCCTGGGCTAGTGCTTCCGTGAAACTCGCTTCCTCGCCGGTTTGTTCCGCGCGGGCGCTTTCTTCTTTTTCTTCTTCGCTTTCGCAGCGCGTTCCAGCATGCGCTGCACCATTAGTTTCACGCGCTTCTCGCGGGTGCTGGCGTGTTTGGCGTTGTTCAGGTACCAGAGAACCTGGCGGCGTAGCGCCAGTGTCAGTGCGTTGAAAATCTTCAACGCAGGCGGTTTGGCGGCCAGCGCGGCCGCCAAATCGGCAGGCACCTCCGCCGGACGCGGCGCCTCGTCCAGCATCAGCGTCACTTCCACTTCGGCGCCAGCGTCAATTTTCAGTTTGCGCCAGATGCGGCTGTGGACGTGCAGCCGGTAGCAACCCTCGCCCGCCGGCGATAGCGTGCTCTTGAATGGAAGACCTTCGATAAATCCGTGTACCGGAGGATGCTTGGCGTTTGCTCCCGCCGCATCGCGCAGCGCCGCCGAAGCGTCCGGAGGGACGTCGACGCAGCGCATGATCCAGATTTTCTCGATCGGAGCGATGAAAATGTGTTCCTGGTCAGCGCCAGTCATGCGTCGAGCATAGCGCGACAAGGACAGCGGGAAAAGCCGGCGTCGCCCGAGGAGCACGTGAGTTACTTGCCGGCCGTCTTGCCGCGGATTTCGGCTAGCTTGGCTTGTTGTTCAGGAGTCAGGTCATTCTTAATGTGCACCAGCAGCGTTACCTGTAGCCGCTTGATTTCGCGCTCCAGGGCCAGGACTTTTTCTAGCTGTGCGAGCGCGTCTTTTTCTTCGACATGGGGCTGCTTTACCAGCGACAGCAGTTTTTCCATTTCGTCCTGCAGCTTGAACTGGGATTCGGTGAATTTTAGTTGCGCTTGACGAATTTCGGATTTGAGGTAAGACCTCTGCTCTTCGCTCAGCCCCAGAGCTTCCTGATGCTGCATCACCAGTTCCGGAGCGAAGAAACTCTGTCCCACAGGATCCTGATCCGGCTGCTGGGCGCGCGCGGGCAGCACGGCGACAAAAGCGAATACTGCGAGCAGGCAAGCGGATAGGGCTGTCGCTTTCATGATCATTTCTCCTTCAGAGCTTCGCTCTCGGCCTGCGCGGGGGCTGGCAGGTAAGACTCGCCAAGTTTAGGCGCGTTGCGCAAAAGTTCGTTTCCAGAAGTTGCGAGGAAAACATCGGTCGGGGCGCGCCATTCCGCCAGTTTTTGCGCGGCGGCCAGGTCCGCTTCTGGCCCCGGCGATGCTACTCGCCGGTACGGCAGGAAAGAGAGCAGCAACGCGGCGAGGACCACGGCAGCGCCTCCGGCCAATACCCAGCTCCAACGGGCCGAAACGTGTTTTGATTGACCGCCGGCTCGCGCGCCAGCCAGTACCCGCGCGCGAAAGTCCGGCGACAAATCTGCCTCTTGCGCCACACGCGGCAGGAGTGCATCCATCTGTTCGCGCCTTGCGCGCAGCGCCGAGAATTCCGCGGTGCATGCCGGACAGGACAACAAATGCTGACGCAGTTCGGGCTCGATGGTCTCCCCGAGGGCAGCCTCGAGCAATTGATCTTTGCAAGCAGCGCAGTCTTCCTTCATTTCATCGCTTCCAATAAGCGTTTTCTCGCAGCGTGTAGCCTGGAGCGAACCGTGCCGGCCGGAATGCCAAGCACCAAGCCAACATCGCCGGCGTCCATATCTTCGACGATCGAGAGCTGCAGCACCTGGCGAAATTTCTCCGGCAGTGTGCCGATCTCGTCGCGCATCCGCGCTACCAACAAACGCTGCTCCGCGTCTGTGGACTCGTCGACGACGTCCCCCGCGCGGACGGCGTGCCAGGTGTCGTCCCGAAGCAGGCGCCGCCGGATGGAGCGCTGCCGGTTGAGCGCCAGGCGGAAAGCGATACGATTCACCCACGCGCGAAACTTATCAGACTCGCGCAGCGAAGAGAATTTCTGGTAGGCCCGCAGAAACGTCTCCTGGGCTACATCTTCGGCATCCGCACGGTTTCCCAGGATGCCATAGGCGATGTGAAACACGCGGCGCTGGTTCTCCGCCACTCGGGAGCTGAAGCCCGCTTCGCGTTGCGCCTCGTCCGTTCGCGCGATCAAGTCATTCATGCGTTCCCGCGAATTGCAAAACACGCGAATTGCTATCGATTGCAACACGGCCGTTCGTTTCCCGTACCGCTGAATACTATACGACCCGGGCAGCCGCACTTGGGCGGCCGCCAAGTAGTGGGCCGTCTTTGCCGGGCGCGCCTGAGCAGCGCGCGCTCCGGCACTGGCGATGCGCGTCGTTTAGATGAGGCTGAGCGCCTGGAACGCCGGAATCACCGGCTGCAACTGAACGGCGAACTGCACCGCGGCGAAGCGCTGCTTTTGGTCGTCGTCGAGGAGATTGGCGAGGTTGGAGAGAAAGGCTTGCTGGGTCTGCATAATCTGCTGCTTCATGGCATAAATTTGCGTCACCAGGAGGCCAATTTGCGCGGGATTACCGCCAGAGCTGGCGAGCGCCAGCACCTGTTGCTCGCGCTCCGCGATGCCCTGAAACAACGGCATAACGGCTGTCTGGCGGGCCTGCAGGAGTTCGCCGAAGACGGTCTGCTGGGCGGGCTGCAATTGCAGAAATTGCACCACGATCTGCAGCGGCGAAGGCGCGTCCGCCTGATCCTCGGCGCTGGCCGCTTGCATCTGGTCGAGCATGGCGCTGACATCCAGTTTTGCAAGATTGGGCGACGCGGTAGTGGTTGCGGCGGACGTGGCGGGTACCGATTTCGGCGCCGTGGTTTGCGCTTGAAGCAGATTTGCGCAAACCAGCAGCATCACGAACAAAGCGCTAGCAAAGCGTGTGGCTTTCATGGTGGTCTCTCCTTGGAAGGCGAGCATGTCCCGCCTTACCTATCCAGACACCACCACCCGGCTTGCTGTTCAGTGAATTTTGCGTGCCCTTCGCGCCCTGTGTGCTTTGCGGCTCGGGGAGGAAAAATCCTGGCGATTTAGTGCGTGGCTGGGCCACGCGGGTTACGTTGCAAGAGGGGTGTCAAGCCCTTCGCGCCAAGCCCTTAGGATGAACCGCCGCACTCCGATGGGAATTGCCTCAGGGAGCCAGGAGCGAGTGCAGGCTACTTTGCGCGCGAGCCGGAGAAGGCCGACGCCAAGCCCAAGGCAATGAGCACTCCGCCGGAAACATTACGTTGGGCGCGCCGCAGCTTCGCGCTGCCGCGGATGCGCGCAGCGATGGCGCCGGCGAACATCGCCCAAACCGAGTCACTGAACCAGCCCATCAGCGCAAAGAGCACGCCGAGTTGAAGAATCTGCAGTGTGGCGTGGCCGTGCGCCGGTTCCACGAATTGCGGGAGGAAGGCCAAAAAGAACAGCGCGGTTTTTGGATTTAGCAGGTTGACGAACACGCCCTGGCCATAGATCGAGCGGAGGTTGCGCCGGTCCGCGGTTTCCTCAATCGCGTAAGAGTCGCCACTGCGCAGCACGCGCATGCCGAGATAGATTAAGTAGGCAGCGCCGAGATACTTTACGCATTGGAAGGCCAACGCGGAGGAAACCAGCAACGCCGAGAGCCCCAAGGTGGCGGCGGCGACGTGGAATAACGTGCCGGTCGCAACACCCATCGCGGAAACCAAGCCAGCGGGTCGGCCGTGCGCCACGCTCCGGCTCACGATGTACAACACCGCCGGTCCGGGCACGATCAACAGGATCGCAGCTCCGGTGACAAAGAGAAGCAACGACGATGGACTAATCAGCATAGCTTTGGGGCTTCGCAAAACGGTCCATAACGGTCGAGCTGCGGTTTAGAAATTAGTGGCAGCCGCAACCGCCGCCGCAGCAGCCTCCGCCGCCGCTCGATTGCGGAGTAAGGGATTTCGGCGAGCCACCGGCGACCGCCGAGCTGAAGACGGAGAGCTGGATGGTGGCGTGTTTGCTGGAACACTTGGGGCAGGCGATTTCTTGCTGCTTGTTGATTACGATTTTCTCGAATTCGTTCTGGCAGTCATCGCAGATGTATTCGTAGATGGGCATCTCATTCCTCGGACTATTTATAGGTTATCGAGAAATTCTTCTAAAGTCATTTCCGATTGCCGGAGGATGCTCTTGAGGACCCCTCGCGCCAAGGCGAATCCGTCGTGCATGGGAACTGTAACCTGCAGGTGGGGCTTTCCCGTAGGTTTTAGCTGAGCATGACTCCCGGAGACCCTGGAGTGATCTCCATGGGGGGATTAGTGTCAACGAAAACTTTCGCGGGCGTGGGTTTCCTCGCAAGTCAGGCCGCGCCAAAGGCTCATCAAGGGAAATTCTGAAAGTGGCTCGTTGGCTTTTCATGGCCGAGAACCGGTGCATCGGAGTTTTGCGCTAACCATGCACGGGGAGCGCGCGTGCCAAGCTGGGGCCCCGCATGCTGCGTCCTTACAAAGACGAAGCCAAAACGGCATAGGGGGAGCGGTTGCCCGCTCGCCCCTGCCACACCACCCGACATGCGGGTCCGCATCGGGCGGTTCAGAGGGTTACGCATGGCCATCGAACAACTGAGGAAGACCGAGAGAAG
>JBEKVU010000257.1:0-6403 GCA_049513775.1 Candidatus Acidiferrum sp. | reverse complement strand
GCTACGATCCGGCGAAAATGAACGACGAGGAGCTGTTCGTTGCGGGTTACAACCGCGTTTACGATTCGCTGGAGCCGGAGGTCAATCTCGATCACGTCGAAGAAGTGATGGATCTCATCCTCGACAAATGGGACGCCAGCGAAGTGGCGTGCAGTTGGAAAATTCACCGCCGTATCGGTGAATATCTGGTGAAGAATTCCAAAGGGCGCGGAATTTTGAAGTCCGCGTACGAGCATAACGTGCCGGTTTTCGTTCCGGCGTTCACCGATTCCGAGCTGGGCATCGATTTTGCGCTGCACAAGATCGCGCGCACGCAACAAAAACGGCAGGTGCTGCGCTACGATCCCTTCGAGGATTTTGAGAAGTTTGCGGACACGATGCTGGCGACCAAGCGCATGGGGATTTTCACGGTTGGAGGCGGCGTGCCGCGGAATTGGTCGCAGCAGTTTGGCGTGTACGCCGAACTCCTCGCACGGCGCGGTTACCAGAAGCTGCCGTTGAAGCGCTACAACTATGGTTTACGGATTTGTCCGGAGCCGGTGCATTGGGGCGGGTTGAGCGGGAGTACGTACACGGAGGCGGTTTCTTGGGGGAAGTTCGTGCCCATTGATGAGGGTGGAATGTTTACTGAAGTTTTTGACGATGCGACCGTGGCGCTGCCGTTGGTGGTTGGGGCGGTGCTGGAACGGATTGGATATCACAAGAAAAAATAGCCACGGCGGTGCGGGAGATTTGTTGCGTAGGTAGAGCTGCACAGTCGGGATTGGCTGGGGCTACAAAAAAGCGCCCGCCTCAGAAGGCGGCCGCCAAATACGATCTGAAAGCTAAGTTAGTCGTCTTCGCCGATCAGGATGGCGGCGCCCAAGACGGTGGTCCACAGGCCGCGCTTGTCGCCTACGGCGGATTGCGTGACTTGCATGGTGCGGACGATTTTGTTGGAGATGCGATAGACCTCTTTTTTCTCGTCGAAGGAAAGATCCGGATCAAATTCCACGTTCAGAGTGGTGGCGAGCATTTCCGCCGCAAGTTCTTCGGCATATTCGCCAGCCACTTCTTCTGTTTCACCGAAAGAGTGGTGCTCGGAAAGATAGCCGTACATGGTTTTGTCGCTTGGCAGCGCCAGACCGATGCTCGCGGCGATCAAGCGGTGCGCTTCTTTGGTGGAATTTTCGCTGATAACAGTAAATGCCACTTGTCCCGGCTTGATGTGCTTCAAACCCTCACTGCGCGAAATCAATTTACAGTTCGGAGGAAAAATCGAAGAAACGCGCACGATGTTGCACGCCGCGATTCCCGCGCTGCGCAACGCCAACTCGAAACTTGACAGCCGCTCACGGTGTTTTCCGACGCCTTTGGTGAGAAATATTTTCTTTGCGACGAACGCCATAGGCCGGTTTGTCGTGCCTCCGTGAGTGATGTAGCCAAAAAAAACCGCTGTGGAAAAGTAACAAGAAGGTATTGCAGTGTCAACGTGTTTCGCCTCTTGCTGGCGGAGCTGCGCGGAACTTTTGTAGATGAATGCCGCGTTACAATCGTGCGCTGCCAACGCATGTAACAGGCGCGCGCTAGCTTTCCTGGTCCATGGCGATGTGCGTGAGCAGTTTTCCGAGCGGTTTGCAGAGCGCCAAGACTTTTTCGAGTTCGTCCGCGGTGAAATCCGGACCCGCGTTCATGGCGCTGGCGCCTTTGCGGCTGACCTGCAAGATGCCCACCACGCGACCCTCACCCGAAATCGGCGCACTGATGATTTTCTGGATCGCTTCGGCGCTTTCGTTGCCGATTTTTACGCCTTCAAACACACTGGCGTGACGCACGGCGGCAAAATTATTCACAATTTCGGCGCGGTTCTCACGCGCGGTGCGCGCCGCGAGCGCGGAATTGCTGGACAGCGGAATGTAGCCCACATTTTTCAGCGCGGCGGGCGCCATGAAATACAGATGCTTCCACCGCGTGGAAAGTCCCATGATGGCCACCTCGTCGTTTCGCACGCCCATGCTTTTGGCAATACGTTCCGCGACACTAGCGATGGGAACTTCCACCGCGCTTTGGCCATCGGCCGCCGCCAGCCCATTTGCCAGGCGCTCTAACTCTGAGACGAGACTGTAGGTCGTAGCCATTGGTTCTTGGGTTCCTGTATCGATACCGAGCGTCGGCTCGCGGGTCAGTGTCTGTGACTCGCGAAGCCGGGGAGGGAGGAGGCCCTGGCGAGATCATTCCCCACAACAAATTGTACCGTTCGCGAGGTGGCGCGCAAGAATATTTCAAAGCAATTGTGTCTATTGGAAATGGGCCGGCGGAAAATAGCGTCGGGCGGAAACGGAAATCGCCGCAACTTGCATCGCTGGGAGCAACTACCTATACTGATTTTGTCGCAAATCTTTCACGTACTTGAGCATGGTGTGGGCAAATTTCCGCAATTGGGAATAGCTCCCTGCCTGCCTCGAGGCAGGCAGGAGGTTATGCGACGGAGAGGGCATGTCCGCCACGGCAACGCAGCCTGATTCAAGTTACCTCCTTCGTAAGCTTCATTCACTCACCGGAATTATCCCCGTTGGCGCGTTTCTGGCGGAGCATTTCTGGTCCAACAGCGCCGCGCTGGTGAGCGCGGATAAATACAATCAGACCTCGGCCGAGTTGCAGACCATTCCGTTTCGCATTTTTGTGGAATGGGCGTTTATTTTTCTGCCGATTTTGTTTCACGGCGGCTATGGGGTGTGGATTTGGCTGCGCGGCCAATCCAACCTGTCGCAATATCCGTGGGTGAAGAATTGGCTGTACACCGCGCAGCGCTATACCGGGCTGATCGCTTTTGCGTATATCGGCTGGCATTTGTACACGGAGCGGTTTCTCACGCACGGCAAATCCACCTATGCGAGCGTGGAGCAGGATTTGCAAAATCCGTTTTATTTGGCTGTTTTTGCGATTGGGATTTTTGCTTCTTCGTTTCATTTGGGCGTGGGCATCTGGAATTTTCTGTGTAAGTGGGGACTGGCGGCGACGGTGCGCGCGCAGCGCGCCGCGGGGCAGCTTGGCGTGCTGGTGGGCGTGACGTTCAGCGTGGTGGGCATTTTGATTTTGATCAGTTTTCGATACGACTGGCATCCGTTTGCTTCCTACATGAATAAATGAGACAGCCCAAAATCATCGTTGTTGGCGGAGGTCTTGCCGGCTTGATGGCCACGATTAAGGTGGCGGAGTCCGGGGTGCCGGTGGAGCTGTTTTCCATCGTGCCGGTGAAACGTTCGCACTCGGTTTGCGCGCAAGGCGGGATCAACGCGGCGAAAAATCAAAAAGGCGAAGGCGATTCCATCGCCAAGCATTTTGACGACACGATTTTTGGCGGCGATTTTCTGGCGAATCAAACGCTGGTGGGCCGTATGTGCGAAGCGGCGCCGGGAATTATCGATCTCTTGGACCGCATGGGCGTGATGTTCAACCGCACGCCGGAAGGTTTGCTGGATTACCGGAGATTTGGCGGGACGCTGTATCACCGCACGGCGTTTGCCGGCGCGACCACCGGGCAACAGTTGCTTTACGCGCTTGATGAACAAGTGCGGCGGCATGAATCCGAAGGCCGCGTGAAAAAATACGAGGGTTGGACGTTTCTTTCCGCGGTGATTGACGATGGGGGAGTGTGCCGCGGGATTTGCGCCATGAATTTGCACTCCATGGAAGTGCAAACGTTCGTGGCGTACGCGGTGATTTTCTGCACTGGCGGAATTGGCGCGATGTTTGGGCGCTCTACGAATTCCGTGGTGTGCACCGGGTCGGCGCAGTCGGCGCTGTTTCAGCAAGGCGTAGACTACGCGAACGGGGAATTCATTCAGGTGCATCCGACGGCGATTCCCGGCGAAGATAAATTACGATTGATGAGCGAATCGGCGCGCGGCGAAGGCGGCCGCGTGTGGGTGCCGAAGGCGCCGGGAGACAAACGCGCGGCGCGGAGCATTCCGGAAGCGGAACGATTTTATTTTCTGGAAGAGTGGTATCCGAAGTACGGGAATTTGGTGCCGCGCGATATTGCCACGCGGGCGATCCATCGCATCGTGTACGAGGAAAAGCTAGGGATCGACGGGCAGGCGGCGGTCTATCTGGACGTGACGCATATTCCGGTCGAGACACTGAATCACAAGCTCGAAGGCATCTTGGAAATTTACGAAAAGTTTATCGGCGTGGACCCGCGCAAAGAGCCGATGAAGGTTTTCCCCGCGATGCACTACACCATGGGCGGGATGTGGGTGAATGCGGAAGATCAGGGCACGAACGTTCCGGGAATTTATGCGGCCGGTGAGTGCGAGTATCAATATCACGGCGCAAACCGGTTGGGCGCGAACTCGCTGGTGTCTTGCATATTTGGCGGAGGAATTGCCGGTCCTGCCGCAGTGAAATATGCGAAGAGTTTGGCGACGGGCGCGGATGCAGCGGCTGCTACGGTGTTTGAGCGCGAACGCCAGCGGCAGGAAGAGATGAATCGGGCGCTGCTCTCAGGCACGGGCGGCGAAAATCCCATCACCATTTGGAAAGAGCTCGGCGAGATTATGACCGAGCACGTGACGGTGACGCGCATTAACAAGAATCTGGAGATCGCCTATGGCAAATTGGGCGAGCTGTCGCAGCGCTACAAGAAAATTAATTTGAACGATCGCACGAAATGGTCCAATCAAACGCTGAATTTTGCGCGCGAGCTCGGGAATATGCTGGTGTTGGCGCGCGTGGTGACCATGGGCGCGTATCAACGCAACGAATCGCGCGGTGCGCACTACAAGCCGGAATTTCCGGAGCGCGACGATTATAATTTCCTGAAGACCACGCGAGCGAAATGGGTGAACGAGGATATTCAGTTGACGTATGAGGCGGTGGATACATCGCATATCGCACCGCGCGCCCGCCGCTACGATGCGGCGAAGTAAGGGAGCTTAAGGAGGTAGAGGAGATAAAAAAAGTAAAGGAAATGCGGAGAATCGGCGAAGTTCTGTAGTGCAGGTCTTTAGAACCGCACTTTTGCATCGCAGCGAAGAGTTCGGTGCCCGAAGAGGACTTAAAGAGGGCTCAATGGCAGAAGCGGCTGCAGGAAAAAAAGTAATCGTCAAAGTGAAGCGGCAGGCGAGGCCGAAAGAAGCGGCGCGCTGGGAGGAGTTCGCGCTGAACTGGCGGCCTTCCATGAACGTGATTATTTGTTTGCGCGATATCGCGGAAAATCCCGTTACGAGCGATGGTCACGCCACCACGCCGATCACTTACGATTCCAATTGCCTGGAAGAGATTTGCGGATCCTGCGCGATGCTGATCAACGGCAAAGCACGCATGGCTTGCTCCGCGCTGGTGGATACGCTCGAGCAACCGATTCGCATTGAGCCGCTGACGAAATTTCCCGTGGTGCGCGATCTTTCCGTGGACCGCCAATTCATGTTTGAGAGTTTGAAGCGCGTGAAGGCGTGGATTCCGATCGATGGCACTTACGATTTGGGCGAAGGCCCGCGCATGGCGCCGGAGGTGCAGGAGAAAGGGTATCCACTTTCCAACTGCATCACCTGCGGCAATTGTTTGGAAGTGTGCCCGCAGGTGAACGATCACAATGGATTCATGGGCGCGGCAATTTTCAGCCAGGTGCGGCTGTTCAATATGCATCCTACGGGGAAAATGCACGCCGCGGAACGCCTCAAGGCGGCCATGGGCCGTGGCGGGATCGAGGATTGCGCCAACGCGCAGAATTGTGTAAAGGCCTGCCCCAAGGGTATCCCGCTCACGGAGTCACTCGCCGAAGTGAATCGCGAGGCCTGGAGGCAGGCGCTGTTCGGCTGGTTAGTAGGGTAAACTCTCTCGTCGAGTTGCTCCGAGGGGGAAATCCATGCGTCCGGTTCGCTTAGTCCTATCCGTGCTGTTGATTTCTTGCACCACTCTTGTTTCCGTTGGGCGAACCAGCGCCGATGATATCGCCGAACGCGCCCGCAAAATCCATTTATCATCGATCGTTTTAGACACCCACGATGACACCACGCAGCGGTTTCTTTCCGGCAGGTTCGATCTTGGCAAGCGCAATCCGGATGGCAACGTAGACATTCCTCGCATGCGCGAAGGCGGAATGAATGCCATTTTCTTTTCCATCTGGATTGACGGCCGTACCATGGGACCGGCCGCTGTGGAGAAGGCGCTGGACCAGATCGATCTGGTACGCGAGAACGTACGGAAATATCCGAACGACATTGTTCTAGCGCGCACCGCCGAGGAGGTACGCCGCGCGCACGCGCAAGGCAAGATTGCCGCGCTGATGGGCGTTGAAGGCGGGCACATGATCGGCAACGATCTCCACGTGCTGCGTATTTTTGCGGATCTTGGCGTGCGCTACATGACGCTCACGCATTTTTATAATGACGAGTGGGCGGATTCCTCGACAGCCAAGCCG
>JBEKVU010000256.1:0-6427 GCA_049513775.1 Candidatus Acidiferrum sp. | reverse complement strand
AAGTAGCCTTCATAACGCATCTTCTTGATCATCTGAATTTCAGAAGTGAGCCGCCGCTCGTATTCGGAAAGTGGATTGGCCAGCGCGCCTTGTTTAGCCAGCGCCTCCAGAAACGGCACGCGGCTAGCAAATCCCTCGCGCGTCACCTTCTCGAAATAACTTCCCGGCGTGTGCCCTTCCGGAACCGTAAATGTGGGAAAAGGATTCGGAATCGGCGCGATTTTCACGTTGCAGCGGCTGGCAATCTCCACCGTGCGGCTCAGCGCGTCCGGAATCTCTCCGAACACCTTTGCCATCTCTGCTGCAGTTTTAAAATAAAACTGATCGGTCTGAAACTTCATGCGCTTCTCGTCGCTCATGGTCTTGCCCGTCTGAATACACAGCAAGACTTCCTGCGCGTGCGCGTCTTCGTGATGCAAATAGTGGCAATCGTTCGTCGCCACCAGCGGAATCCCAGATTCTTTCGAAAGCCTTACTAGTTGCGGGTTAACGCCCTTCTCGATTTCCAGTCCTTGGTCCTGAATCTCCAGAAAAAAATTATTTTTCCCGAAAATATCGCGTAGCCGGTAGGCATTCTCCTTGGCCAAATCGTATTTCTGATCGACCACCGCCTCCGTCACCGGCCCCTTCAAGCACGCCGAAAGCGCGATCAAGCCCTTGCTGTGCTTGGCCAACAAGTCATAATCAATGCGCGGTTTGTAATAAAAGCCTTCAAGAAATCCCGCCGACACCAACTTAATCAGATTGTGATAGCCCTCAAGATTTTCGCTGAGCAGCACCAAATGGTTGTTGCCGCGCCCGCCAGTCTCCGGATCTTCTCCATTTTGTTTTCCGGAAGGGGGTGCATTCCTGTCGCCGCGTTCATGGCGGCTACCCTTGGCCACATACACTTCGCAGCCGATGATGGCCTTCACGTCGCGTTTGCTTGCTTCGTTGAAAAAATTTGCCGCGGCAAACAGGTTGCCGTGATCGGTAATGGCCACCGCCGGCATCTTCTGGCGTGACGCTTCGTCGAGCAACTCGCTGGTCTCACAAGCCCCATCCAGCAAACTAAAATCGGTATGAACGTGCAGGTGAACGAACTGCGGTTGCCCCATAGCTTCCAATTCTAAAACTCCTGCACAAGAATTGCGACCCGCATTCTAGCGTTTTCCTCAGGAATTTTTGCAGCTGACCTCGCAGGCGTCTTTGCAGGCTCCTTCGCTATTTCTTTCCGGCAGCCTTTTTCCCCGGCGCAGCCTTCTTCTCCACCTTCGCCGCCGGCTTCGCGCCAGCGCCCTTCGTGCCCGCATTCTGCGAACGCCGCGCCGCCATTCCCGCCGAATGTTTCTGCTTGGCCTCCGCGCTTGCCGCAGCCTGCGCCTTCTCTTCCGCCTTCGACGGCTTCTTTTCCTTCTCTTTCTCCTTCTTCTTCGGTACTTCCTTAATCCCGGAAAGCTTGCGCAAAATCTTCTCCCGCTCTTCCGGCGTCTTCCCGCGCCCCGTCAACTGCATGGCAAACACCTGCTCCACAATTTCGTCGAACTTCGCGCCCCGCTCCATGCCCAGGGCCTGCAGCTCCGTGCCCACCTGCGGCAGCGCCGAACGCATGGGCCGCCACTTATTCAGATACGCCTTAATCTTCGACACCGCGCCGGAATTGTTCGATTCCGCCAGCAGGTACGCCAGCAATTCCGTCGACATCTTCTCGATAAATTTGTACGCGTCGATCGGTGCATCGAGCTTCCGCCCTACCAGCTCTTTCTGCACCGCCATAGCCTTCTGTTCAAAATTCAGCACCGCATCTGCCTCGGCGCTCTTGAACCCCGCCTTGGTCAACGCGGACCCCAACTCGCGGTCCTTCATGCGCCCCAAAATCGCCAAGAGCATCGGCGATGCCAGCCGCGGGCGAAATCCAGCCATCATCAAATCTTCCCGCACCTTCATCAAGCGATTGATGGCCTCGTAGTCCGGATGTTTCTTCGCGAGCAGTGGACTGACCGCTTCCATCAAATCGTGCTCCTCCCACGCTTTCAGTGCCACGCTCGGACGTTCCTCGCGCGCCGCCTCGCGCAATTCCGCGCCGCCATCTTCCGGAGCAATGGTCTTATGCAGTTCGCGCTCGATCGCCAGGTCAAACCACTCTTGCGTGCGCGCCTCCACCTTGAATCCCATGCGCGCCGCAAATCGCAGCACGCGAAGCAGCCGCACCGGCTGGTTCGTAAAGCTGTGAATTGTCAGCGCCCGCACTTCCGCGCGCTCGATGTCTGAAAGCCCGTTCGTCGGGTCCAGCAGCAAGCCGCGGGACGCCGGATTCAGCGAGATGGCGATAGCGTTCAGCGAAAAATCGCGCCGCCGCAAATCTTCCATGATCGTCGACCAACGCACTTCCGGCCGCGTCCCGGGCCGCACGTAATGATCGTCGCGCGCCGCGGAAATACTGCCTTCGACTTCGCCGGCAAACAGTATCTCCACGTGCCGCAGCTTTTCGTCTTCGAGCAGAATCTCCGCGCCACCCTTTTCGAGTTCGCGCGCCAGCTTTGACGGATTCCCTTCCACGGTAAAATCCAGATCCCGCAGCGTCGCCCCGGTGACCAGGTCGCGCACCGTCCCGCCCGTCAAATACAGATTAAATCCCAGCGCGGACGCCAGCTCCTGCACGCGCATCATAGCCGCCCGTTGGTCCGGCGAAAGACGGCTCTCCAGCAAAAACATATAGTCTGGCATTACACTCCCTCGACTTTTGGGCCTTCGCTCCGCCGCCTCACACCGCGACTTCGCACCGCAACTCTGCAAAACAACTTCGCGATGGCTCCCACGATAACGTCCTGGCCGACCGCGCCCTAGGCACGCGCCCTAGGCCCGCGGATGATGCGCTTTGTAAATCTGTTTCAACCGCTCTTCGACCACGTGCGTATAAATCTGCGTGGTGGAAATATCCGCATGCCCCAGCATCAACTGCACGGAGCGCAAATCCGCTCCGCGCTCCAGCAAATGCGTCGCGAAACTGTGCCGTAGCATGTGCGGCGTCAGCGCCACGCGCAATCCCGCCCGCCGGCCGTACTGCGAGAGAATCTTCCACACGCCCACGCGGCTCAATCCGCGTCCGCGCCGGTTCAGAAACAGCGTCGCCACCGCCGGCGCCTTCCCCAACAGTTGCGCACGCGCCGCGGTCAAATAGTTCTCCACCATCGCCAGTGCCTTCTTCCCCACCGGCACCAGCCGTTCTTTATCGCCCTTGCCAACACACCGTACGCAGCCGACCTTCATATCCAGATCACCCACGCGCAAGTTCACCAGCTCGGAAACCCGCAGCCCTGTGGAATACAAGACTTCCAGCATGGCGCGATCCCGCAACCCCTGCGGCGTCTTCGCGTCCGGCTGCTGCAAAAGCTTGTCGACCTCCTCAAGCCGCAAATACCCCGGCAACGACCTGCGGATCTTGGGCGACTCCAGATTGATCGAGGGGTCCGCCGCAACCAACTCGTGTACTTGCGCGAACCGAAAGAAATTGCGCAGCGTCACCAGGTTGCGCGCTACGCTCTTGCTCTCTAAATTCTGCCGATACAGCGCCGCCAGAAAATCGACCAAATCGTCGCGACTCACCGCGGTGAGCGCCAGTTTCCGCTTCTGGGCAAACAGCGCGAACTTCGCCAAATCCTGCCGGTACGCCGTCACGGTGTTGGGAGAAAGCCCCTTCTCGACTCGCACGTGCGTCAGAAACGCCGAAATTGCCGCCGAAATCTCCATTTACGATCCCGAAAACCCTTCTCCTACCGCCGGCCGGTTGCGCACCGCGATGCCGTACACCTCTTCCATCTCGTGACACTTGAAAATCCATGCCATCGCCAAATACAAGATAGTCGCGCCCGAAATCATCGCCCCGAACACCAGCAGCTGCACGAAGAACGGCGAATGAATCGTGAACTCCGTGTACCGCGCGCCAACCCAGCACGCCACGCCCATAATCCCCGAGCACAGCGCAATCTTCCCGAACGAGCGGAAAATCTCGATCGTGCCGAGCGCCCCATACCTCAGCCGGAACACAATAAACAGGGCAAAAAAATCGAAGTAGCACGCAATCGCCGTGGCCAGCGCCGGGCCGCCGTTCTGCACCCGCTTGAAAAAAAACTCCAGAAACAAAATATTCAGAATGATGTTCATCACCAGCGATATGCCCGCCACGATCACCGGAGTCTTCGTATCGTTGGCTGAATAAAACGCCGGCACAATCAGCTTCACGCTTGCCAGCGCCGGCAGTCCCAGCGCGTAATACAGCAGCGCCCGCGCGGTTAGCCGCGTGGACTCCGCCACGAACTGCCCGTGCTGAAACAACACCCGAATAATCGGCTCCCGCAAAATCACCAGGCCCACCGCTGCCGGCACAGTAATAAACGCCACGATCCGCACTGCGAACGTCAGCGTCTTCTTCAGCGCCTCAAAATCCTTCCCCGCGGCCTGGTGCGACATCATCGGCAAAATCGCCGTCGCCACCGCAATGGCATATCCACCCAGCACCAGCTCCATCACGCGATCCGCCACATACAGCGCCGCCAAACTTCCCTGCGGCATCCGCGCCGCGGTCGCAAAATAGGTGTCCACGAAGAAATTGATCTGCCCGATCCCAATCCCAAAGAATCTCGGCAGCATCAGCCGCGCCACGTCTCGAATTCCCGGGTGTACGAACGACAGCCCAAACTTGAACTTCATTCCCTTGCGCACCAGCGCCGGCACCTGAATCAAGAACTGCAGTGCCCCGCCAACCAGAACTCCCACCGCCAGCGATACCGCCGGATCCTTGAAGTAGCGCCACACCGCGCCAATCGAAAACAAAATAATCGAAAAATTCAAAAATACCGACGTCGCCGCGGGTAACCCAAACATGTTGAAGCAATTCAAAATGCCCATGGCCAACGCGGCCAGCGAAACGAAAAACAGATACGGGAAAATAATCCGGTTCAGCGTGATCGCTTGCTCGTAAGACACGCTGCTGCCCGACGAGATCGTAAACGTATGGATCACCGCCGGCGAAAACACCATGCCCATCACCGTGATGATCGCCACCAAAAACGCCAGCGTCCAAAACAGCCGGTTCGCGAAATCCCAAACCTCTTCGCGCGTCTTCTCCCTCATCCATTGCGTAAATACCGGAATGAACGACGACGTCATCGATCCTTCCCCAACTAACCGCCTGAAAAGATTGGGGATACGGTAGGCCAACACGAAAGAATTGGCCGATAATGACGTCCCTAGAAGAAAGGTGATTCGCTGGTCCCGTACGTAGCCGAGGGTGCGGCTGACCATCGTCACAAGCGTTATGATCGAAGCCGACTTCAGAATCTGCTTCTTTTCGGTCAACGGGCGGCACTCCAGGGCCTAACCCTAATGGAAACAATGAGTTGACAAGTAAACCGGGCTTAACATAACATGCTTTTCATCGATTGGCAAATTTTGTCCGTTGCAGCCCTTGGACTTACAGAAAATTGAAAAATCGCGCCCCAGCCTCCACGCACAAGAAGGTTGTCGTTGTTTTGTCGAGCAAAAAACCCGTTCGCGGCTACCTCAATCCTTCTCGTCTCGGCCAGATCGATCCTCTCGACCTGCTCACTCCCGATGGTGAGCACCAGGAACTCGCGCTTGCTAACATTCGCTCTGTCTATTTCGTTCGCGATTTCTCTGACGACTTCGAACCCGAACGCAAAGCCTTCCTGAGCCGCCCCAAACTCGACGGCCTCTGGCTGCGTCTCCGCTACCTTGACGGCGAAACCCTCGAAGGCGTAGTCCCGAACGATCTCCTTTCCCTCCTGGACAACGGCCTCCAAATTACCCCGCCCGACTTAAACTCCACCACCGACCGCATCTTCATCCCCCGCACCGCCCTAAGCGAACTAACGGTGCTCGGCGTAGTTGGCATCGCCCGCCGCAAACCAGCCGCGGTCCCCGCCCCGGCCCAACCCCGCCTCTTCAACGAATAGCATCCGTCTTTTTCTCGAGTCTTTCTCTTTGTAGTGGCGCAGTATGCTGCGCGGTTTTGCCTTTTTGGTTTTGCCGTTCCTCACCCGGCGCTAACCGCCCCTCCGGCCTTTCGCTTCTCTGCGAACTCTGTGTACTCTGTGAACTCTGCGTTAAAGTTTTTCCGTCGTACCGAACCGAGGAGCCCAAATGAAACTGTCCCAACTAGCCGAAACCCTCGCCTGCCGCCTCGAAGGCTCCCCCGAAACCGAAATCACCGGCGTAGCCGGCATCGAACACGCCCAACCCGGCCAGCTCACCTTCCTAGCCAACCGCCGCTACGCCCCGCAACTAAAAACCACCCGCGCCTCCGCAGTCTTCATCGAAGAACGCGTCACCCTGACTCGCGATCCGCAAGCCGCGCCGTTAGCCGCCCTCCGCACCGCCAATCCCTATCTAGCCTTCGCCAAGGCCCTTGAACTCTTCCACCAGCCCT
>JBEKVU010000255.1:0-6447 GCA_049513775.1 Candidatus Acidiferrum sp. | reverse complement strand
AGCATCAGCTCCATGGATTATTTGCCGGGCACTGCGCCGACGGCTTACATGGCGCGCGAGAGCTACACGCTGCTGTGGCGGCTGCTGGAAAATGGTCCGGTTGAGGCGGAGGTGAATCTCGATGGCAGCTTCAAAGCGAGAAACGTGGACGTGTACAACACCGTGGCGGAAATTCGCGGCACGGAGAAGCCCGACGAAGTGGTGATCATTGGCGGGCATCTCGATTCCTGGGACCTCGGCACGGGAGCTACCGACAACGGCACCGGCGCGATGGCGGTGCTCGAAGCTGCGCGCGCGCTGCAAAAACTTGGCGTGAAACCGGCGCGCACCATTCGCTTCGTGCTTTTTACCGGCGAGGAACAGGGACTGAATGGCTCGAAAGCGTACGTCAAAGCGCATAAGGAAGAGCTGCCGAAAATCTCCGGGGTGCTGATCGATGACTCCGGCACGGGGAAGGTGCTGACGATTGGACTGATGGCCAACTACGCGGTGCGCGAGACCATCGACCACGCGATGTATCCGCTGGCGAGAGGCGTAGGATTTGCCGAACCGACGTTGCGCGTAGAGGGTGGCAGCGATCATGTGCCCTTCGATGAGGCGGGCGTTCCCGCTTTTTGGTGCGTGCAGGACGGCGTGGATTACGACAAGACCCATCATTCGCAAGCCGACACGCTCGATCGCGTGCGTTGGGACGATTTAACCGAAGGCGCGCAAGTGCTGGCGGTATTCGCCTACAACGTTGCGCAACTTCCCGAGATGCTGCCGCGGAAACCGGCGAGGAACCCGGGCGCCGAGAAATAAGTTATGCGCGCGGTGCTCCAGAGAGTGAGCCGGGCGCGGGTGACGGTGGAAGGCGCGGTCACCGGGGAGATCGGCGCGGGCCTGATGATTCTTCTCGGAGTGGGCCGCGATGATACGTCCGCAACGGCGGCGGCGATGGCCGAGAAGATTGCCAACTTGCGCATCTTTGAAGATGCGCAGGGAAAAATGAATCTTTCTTTGCTGCATGTGGGTGGCGGTGCGCTGGCGGTGTCGCAATTCACGCTTTATGGCGATGCGCGCGGCCAGCGACGACCGAGTTTTATGGCTGCGGCTGCTCCCGAGATGGCCAGAACACGTTATGAGGAATTCTGCACGGCGCTTAGCACGTTGGGAATTTTTGTTGCGAAGGGCGTTTTTCAAGCCACTATGTCCGTGGAGCTTGTAAATGAAGGCCCGGTCACCATCCTCCTCGACTCTGACAAAACGTTCTAGCCCGTCTTCTAGATCGGCGGGCCGCGCGAAGGTTGCCGAGAAGTGGACGCGCGGTGCGGTGCTTCGCGAGTTGCAAGGACTGGCCGATCCGAAGGTGCGGGCAAAGCTCGCGTACTTCGGAATAAGTGCTCGGAAGGCGCATGGAATTTCGACGCCGGTGCTCCACGCGTTGGCGCGGCGTATCGGCAGGAATCAAGATTTGGCCGAGGAGCTGTGGAGTTCTGGTGTGCATGAGGCGCGAATTCTCGCCGCGCTCGTCGGCGAACCGGAGAAGATCACTGCGGTACAGATGGAACGCTGGGTGCGCGATTTCGATTCGTGGGATGTAGTTGATTCGGCGTGCTGCTATCTGTACGCAGGCGCGAAGCCGGCCTGGAAAAAGATTTATGAGTGGAGCAAGCGACGCGGCGAGTTTGAGAAGCGTGCGGCGTTCTCGCTGGCCGCGTATTTGAGCTACAAAGACAAAACAGCGGAAAATACCCGCTTCGAGAAGTTTCTTCCGGTGATTGAGCGGGAAGCTTGCGACGAGCGGAATTTCGTACGAAAAGCGGTGAACTGGGCGCTGCGGAATATCGGCAAGCGCAATTTGGAGTTGAACCGTGCCGCGATTCAGGCTGCGGAACGTATACGGCGGCAGGAGTCCCGCTCCGCACGATGGATGGCCGCGGATGCGCTGCGCGAATTGAAGAGCGAGGCGGTACAGGCACGGTTGCGCAAGAAGGCGGTCTAAAGCATGGCTACGAAAGCGGAACAATTGGGCGTCACTGTTCGCCGAGCGCGAATCAGCGATGCTCGGAACATCGCCAAACTTTCTGGCGAATTGGGTTATCCCTCGACTGCGGCGAAAGTGGTAAAGCGCCTGCGTGCGATGAAGCCGGCGTCGCATCACGCGGTGTTCGTTGCCGCGACAAAAACCGCCCGTGTGGTCGGATGGCTGCACATCAGTGTTGCTCATTTGCTTGAATCGGGCACCCGGGCGGAGCTGAACGGTTTGATCGTTTCCGAAGCGCAACGGAGTCTTGGAGCGGGGGCGCAACTCCTGGCGGCGGCTGAAGCTTGGGCCAAACAGCGGAAATGCACGGCGGTGAATTTGCGCTCGAATGTGATTCGCGAGCGCGCGCACAAGTTTTATCTGAGGCAGGGGTACGAGCATTACAAGACGCAGAAAGCCTTCTGGAAAGCGATCTGAGATCGCCGACGTTGAATAGAAAAAAGCTCGGGTCTGAAGCCCGTCGCTACAACGGGTTGGCGGTGCATGCCTCGGAGGGCGGCCGGAGGACACGTCGCCAGACTCCCGCTGGCGGAATATATCGTGCCGCGATAGACTTATCGGGTGAGCACGGAAGTCACGACCGCCGAATACCGCGCCTTAGCCGAACTGCGCTACCGCATCCGACTGTTTCTACGTGAGGGCGATGCCAAGGCGCGTGCCACGGGCCTTGAGCCGCAGCAATACTTGCTGCTGCTGGCGTTGCGCGGACTGCCTAGCGGAGCCGACGCGACCATTCGTACGTTGGCCGAACGGATGGTGCTGAAGCATCACAGCGTGGTGGAGCTGGTGGACCGGCTGGCGTCGCATGGTTACGTGCGCAGAATGCGCAGCCGGGATGATCGAAGAAAAGTTATCGTCTCGCTCCTGCCCCGGGGCATCAAATTGGTAGAGAGAGTGGCCCGCGACCGCATCAGTGAGCTGCGCGCCAGCGGGGTGAAGCTGGTGACCGCCATCGACGCGCTGCTCGAACCTAAATCGCAGGAGCGGTTGCGTTACGCGTCGTCGTCGCGCCTTGCGAAATCTCGTCGCAAAAAACTTCGCCACACTGAAAAAGGCAAGACCCCCGTAAAATGACGACCTCCGTGCCCTTGACCGCAAAACCTGCCTGGTGGCAAGCGCCATCGCGGCAATGGAATGCTTTACTGCATGAGCGCGAGGAGCAGGTGTTTCTGGTGCTCACGCTGCTGATTGGCGCGCTTGTCGGTCTTACCGTAGTGGCTTTCATCCTGCTCACCGAACGCGCCGGGATGCGTTTGTATCCCGCAGGAGGTGCACCGTGGCGCAGGCTGCTGGTGCCGGTCGTCGGTTCGCTCGGCATGGGCTACTTGCTGTTTCGATTTTTCCCCGATGCGCGCGGCAGCGGTGTGCCGCAGACGAAAGCTGCGCTGTTTGCGCGTGGCGGGCGCATTTCTCTGAGCACCGTATTCGGCAAGTTTTTCTGCACGTCTGCGACGCTGGCGAGCGGCATCCCGCTTGGCCGCGAAGGCCCGGCCGTACAGGTGGGCGCGGGCATCGCGTCGGTGTTGGGTCAGAAGCTTGGCCTGCGCCCGGAAAAAATCAAGGCACTGGTGCCAGTCGGCGCGGCGGCGGCGATCGCGGCTGCCTTCAACACGCCGTTGGCCGCCGTGCTTTTCTCCCTCGAAGAAGTGATGGGCGACATGCACGCACCGGTGCTCGGTTCCGTGGTGCTGGCTTCTGCCACGTCGTGGGCCATGCTGCGCTTGCTGCTGGGCAACGATCCGCTCTTCAAGGTGCCGCAATACCAACTGATTCATCCGGGAGAATTTGGTATTTACGCGCTGCTTGGCGTTGCCGGTGGATTGGTATCCGTGGCCTTCACGCGGCTGCTTTTATGGATGCGTTCCAAATTTATGCGCTTGCCGCGCAAGACGGTGTGGTTTCAGCCGGTGGCGGGCGGCTTGATGGTCGGCGTTATGGGCTGGTTCGTGCCGCAGATTCTCGGCGTGGGCTACAAGTATGTCGGCGACGCGCTGAACGGCAGTATGGCGGTGAAACTCATGCTTCTGCTGCTGGCGCTGAAGTTGATCGCGGTGGCCACCAGCTACGCCTCGGGAAACGCGGGAGGCATCTTCGGCCCCAGCTTATTCTTGGGCGCCATGCTTGGCGGAAGTATCGGAACCGTGGCGCAGCATTTCCTTCCCAACTACATTGCTTCGCCGGGAGCGTACGCGCTGGTGGGCATGGGCACGGTGTTTGCCGGAGTGGTGCGCGTGCCGATGACTTCCGTGGTGATGATTTTTGAAACCACGCGCGATTACGCCGTGATTGTTCCCTTGATGATCTCCAACTTGATCAGCTATTTCATCTCTTCGAAGTTTCAGAAGAAAGCGATCTACGAATCTCTGGCCGAGCAGGACGGCATACACTTGCCCACCGCGGAAGCGCGTATCGCCGAATCGAATCGCCAGGTGTACCAGGCCATGCAACCTGCAACCGAAATTCTGAGCAAGGAGCGCACAGTGGATGAGGCCCTCGAGAGGGTGAAAGAAAGTCCGCTGAACGCCTGGCCGGTGAACGATGAAACAGGGCTCATCGGCCTCGTTACGCGCGAGGCGCTGCAAACGGCTGCCACCTCCGGCGGCGGCTCGCGGCGGCTCATCGACCTAGTGGACACGCGGAGCTTCCCGCACGTCCACGCGGATCATTCTCTCACCGCTGCGCTGGACCGCATGGGCGCCGCGCATATTGATCTTCTGCCCGTGGTGGGCCGCGCGAATATTCACGCCATGGAAGGCGTGATCACCTTGCAAGGGGTGCTGAAACTGTATGGTGTGGGGGGGTGAATCGTAGTAGATGTTTCGGCCCTAGAAACTGGGAGCTTCCCATTGCCTGGAAGCTCCGGAGCGAAACACCGCATCGATCACCGCCATGTTCTTGATGGCGTCTTCGAGCGGCACGGGCACCTCGCCATCTTCACGGATTGCCTTTGAGAACGCATCGCCTTGCAGCGTGTACTGATTGCAGGCCGGGATGACTTCGGTTGTGCTGGCGTTGCCCTTGCGGCCGAGGTCCTCGTCGATAACGATGTTGGTCGGAAGGTCTAGCGGCGCACTGTAGGGAATTTCCATCACGATGCGTCCGCGCGTGCAAAAAAGCTCCATGCTCTGGTGATAGACGAGTTGCGTGCTGCACGTGAAAATCGCCTGCCCGGAGGGATATGCCAGGATCGCAGACGTTAGGCGGTCGATCTTCATCTCCGGATCGCGCTCCACTAACCCGACCACTTTTGTGGGCTCTTCTCCAAAAATAAAGCGCGACGTGTTGATGGGATAGCAGCCGATATCGAGCAGTCCGCCGCCGCCGTTCGGGTTGTTGTGGATGCTGTGCGCTGCGCGGTCGAAATAACTGAACGTGGCCATGATGGCACGCAGTTCTCCAATTTTTCCGGAACGCACGACTTCCCGCGCGCGGAGCCACTGCGGATGCAAGCGGATCATGAATGCTTCGCCGCACTTCATCCCGGTGCGGTCTCGCGCGGCCAGCAACTGTTTCGCCTCCGCCACGTTCAGCCCGATGGGCTTTTCGCACAGCACGTGCTTGCCGGCGTCCATAGCCTTGATGGACCAGGGCACATGCAGCTCGTTCGGCAGCGGATTATAGATGGCCTCGATTTCCGGATCGGCGAGCATCTCGGCGTACGAGCCATACGCTTTTGCGATGCCAAATTTCGCGGCCGCCTCCTGCGCTTTGGCCAATTCGCGCGAGGCAATGCCCGTCACCTCGCTGTAGTCCCCCTGCTGCATCGCCGGAATAACCTTGCGCTTGGCTATGCTGGCGACGCCTAGAATCCCCCATTTCACTTTGCCCGATTTCAAGATTGTTCCTCCGAAAAATAGTGACGTTTATTTTACGCCGTGGCGGACACTCTAAGGCTCTTGCGACAACCGCTGGATGCGCAACCGCACTCGGGGCTTGCGCTTTGAGTTTTCTTGCCTGCGCGTAGCGTTGCTGCGCTTGGCTCGTCTTGCCGGACCTTTCCAAGGCAACTCCCAGATTCGTGTTCAAGTCGGGGTCGCTGGGAGAAAGCGCAATTGCCGCACGCAACGCAGCGGCCGCATCGGCATAACGCTTCGCGTCGATCAATGTCCCGGCCAGATTGGCCTCAACTTTTAGATTCGCTCGATCCACGGCCAGCACGGTCTGAAAATTCGCAATCGCATCCGAAGGCTTGTTTTTACGCGACTGTATGTTTCCGCTCGATGAAACGCTCTCTAAGGTAGGTGATGCCTTCTTCGCAATCGGCGAGTCTCTGCTCGACTCCTGCTCTCTTGCGCACAGGCAACACGTCGCCAGAAGTTTTAATTCTTGTTGCTCGACCAGCGTTTCGACCAAGAGAGTCTTGCCCATACCTGACCGCAACGGGTGACACAGTGTCACGCTAAAGCAATCCAAGATGGTCT
>JBEKVU010000254.1:0-6472 GCA_049513775.1 Candidatus Acidiferrum sp. | reverse complement strand
TTCCATCCAATCCGGGAACCGAGCGCTCTTGTGAAAGACCTTGTACGGCACTCCGAGTGGGAGTATCATGCATAAATGGGATAATATACGTATATACGTGCACTATCAAGTGTATTCGTGCAAGAAGGACAATATGAAACCAGAAGGGGAAGCCGGCCAAAACGCCCTCAGGGAGGAGCGCCACCAGTTCATCCTGGAGCTGCTTGGCAGTGAGGGCCGAGTACTTGCCGCAGACCTTAGCAGCCGATACCGGGTCTCTGAAGACACGATTCGTCGAGATCTGCGCGAATTAGCGAGTTCGGGAAAGATCCAGCGGGTACACGGCGGCGCCCTGGCGCGCCGTGCCGAGGCCGTTCCTTTCCTGTCTCGCCAACAAATCGACACAGAGAGCAAGATCGGAATTGCTCGAGCGGCGGCTGACATGATCCGCGACGGTCAGGTGGTGCTGATTGATGGAGGTACCACTAATCTAAAAATTGCTTCCTATCTTTCTAGAGAGCGTTCGGCGACGATTGTGACCAACAGCCCACCGCTTGCGCTGGCGTTGGCGGATCATCCGAAGTTGAGCGTGCTGATGCTTGGAGGAGATTTTCTTAAAGAGGCGCGAATCACGACAGGTATCGAAACCATTCGTCGAATCGAATCCATTCGCGCGGATCTATGCTTTCTCGGAATGTGCAGTTTGCACCCCGAGGTCGGAATAACCGTCGGCGACCGAGAAGAAGCGTACGTGAAGCAAGCGATGATAGGGGCTTCGACGGAAGTGGTGGGGCTGATTTCACTTGGGAAAATGGGAACATCTCTGCCTTATGTGGTCGGTCCTGCTTCGCAACTGACACGTTTGGTCACCGATGTATCAGACGAAGACGTCCTGAATCCTTACCGCTCTCAAGGCATAGAAGTCACAAGTACGTAACCAAAGCGGTTCGACACGCTGCAAAAACGCGCATAGAGAAGGGCGCGGAGCCTGAATTGCGGAGAACTGTCCGATGAAGGTTGCCATTACTGTTGACCGCACGAGTAGTGGAAAAGAACACTTTGAAGTACTGGATGGCTTGAGAGGAAGCGCGGCCTTTTTGATCGTGCTCTTTCACGCATTCAACTACCCGTTCGACTTCACTCCTCCGCTTCACTTAATGCACCACGCCTATTTGGCGGTCGACTTTTTCTTCGGGCTGTCCGGCTTCGTGGTGGCGTACGCATACGACGATCGCTGGACACGGATGACGATGCTTCAATTCTTCCGCATCCGTCTGATCCGGCTGCACCCCCTGGTTCTGATCGGAGCCACTCTGGGCCTTCTGGGCTACATCTTCGATCCCTTCAGCAAGGCGATGAATCAGACTGCCGCTCCGATGCTGCTGCTCGCTTATATCACCTCATTGCTCCTGCTGCCGTCACCTCCGGTTGGAGGGAGATTACACGAGACGCAGGCACTCAATGGGCCTGCCTGGTCACTGATGCAGGAGTACCTCGGAAACATCGCCTATGCTCTGATTTTTCGGAGGCTGCGCACCATCACTTTGGCGAGCATCGTTGGATTGTCAGGGCTACTTCTTATTTGGACCGCGAATACGAAAGGTTCGCTTGACGGAGGTTGGGGTTATCCGGAGATCTGGACGGCGCCGCTACGCCTCACGGTCTCCTTCATGATGGGTCTCTGGCTTTACCGAATTCATGATCGCGTTCGGTTCCCCAAGATTGGACTGCTGCTACTCTCGATTGTTCTTGTGGTGTGCTTTCAGATGCCACAGTTCTCGAAAGTGAGTGGCCTCTCGTTAAACGGTCTTTATGACGCGGCATGCGTGCTCTTCTTGTTCCCGCTCGTCATTCTTTGTGGGGCGCACTCGAATGCAGGCATAGGCATGATCAGGCTCTGCAAGTTCAGCGGCCGGCTTTCCTATCCCCTCTATATCACTCACATTCCGTTCGTATATGTCCTTGAAGGCTACTCGTCGACGAGGCATCCGAGCATGGATGTGAAGCTGATATGGATTTTCTTGCTCATTCCATTTGTGATCTTTGTGGGTTGGATTGCTCTGAAGTACTTCGACGAGCCCGTTCGCGCTTGGCTGACCGGTCGTTACGGTATCAAGCAGAGCTCCGGCATCAAGCCACTCTCTGACCGCTTAATCGCAAGGCACTAGGAATTCTTCGGAGCTTGCGCCGCGCTGAAGGCCAACTGCGCACGCCGGCGCCACAAATAACGCCCCGGGAAATAGATCAGCGCGGCCCACAAAACCAGCAGCGGTCCATGCCCCGCCACGAACAATAGAATGGAGGAGAGGCTGTCGAGCGCGTCGTTCAAACCGCTGATCGCGGCGCTGCGAAGTTTTCCTCCCAGCGTCTCGGCAGGCGAGGCGCGTTCCTCCCGCAGGGAAATGAAAACGTTGGCGAAAGAAACGCGGCTGCTCGATGCCGAGCGCTCCGCTTCGATGCGCTCAATTTCGCCGCGTAGCGCCGCCACCTGGCGTTCGAGCGAACCGAAATCGCTGAACTTGTCGTCCTTATTCTGCAAAATGCGCTGGATGCGCTGCTCTTCGTTCTGCGCGTTCACCAGTCGCGCTTCGAGTTCGCTGTGTTGCTGCGTGATTTCGTCGGCCGCTTCTTCCTCATGCTCCACCATGCCGACCCCTTTCAGCTCCGCGAGAGCGGAGCCATATTCCGACGAGGGGACGCGCAGTGTAGCGGATAGAATGCTCCCGGTCGGCTCCCCCACCATACGCAGCTTAGCCACGTAGCCATGGTGGCGCTCAAGAATCTCTTCCAGGCTGGCGCGCGAATGGGCGAACTCCCGCGTCGCCACTGTTAACTCCGCAGAATAGGCCACCTGCGGCTCGCGGTGCGCGCTCGCGGAATCAAACGGTGCCGGCGAATACAGCCTGGATGGCGCTCCAGCGGGCATCGCCGCGTTGAGTTCTTTTGGGTTGTCAACCAGTGTCGGCATGGTGTCCACCGCGGGAAATTCGCTGCTCCTGGCCGAGCGGACGGGCGCGAAAGTAGTATTGCTCTGATGTGCGGGTCCAACATTCTGCTTCGCTGCCGACCAGAATAGGAGCAACAGGCCGGCCCCCGCCCAAACCGCCAACTTCAATCGAGGACGGGCTGAAAAACCCTCACGCACTCGCACGAAAATAGACCGCAGCCGCTCTTCCATAATCATGCCTCCCGGCGCTTCACAGTTAGAACGGCCCAGCCCCGATTTCTTGCAGCACCCTCAGGAGAAACTTTGTCCGAGGTCCTCCGGCTCGCTAAGCACGCCGCTGAGACTTCGCTTCAGCCTCAACCCAAAGAATCCCGAAATGCAGTCGCGCCTCGCCGACTTCCAGGCCGCTATTCCACTTCGTGGCCTGCGAGACAATAAAAGCCAGCTCACTTCGACCATATTCATTGCGCAGATGCTCGTAGCTTGACTATCCCGCGCATCTCTCTAGCGTTAGCTAGGGAATACCCCAATCTGATTAACGCTTTCGCCCCAAACGGAGGCCCTAATTCGGAGGCTTCGCGCTTCGGGGTTTCAGCTTCCATTCGAACAGAAATCCATGGACCAATCCGATGCTTGCCCCGTTCAGGGTGTGTTCGACAGGGCGCTCTGAAATAGACTTGCCGTCGGTAATCAGATACACGCCGACCGTCATTCCCAGGGTCCACGCCACGATCTTTAATATTTTCGGTGTCACGCTTTCCGAGCCCGGAACGCCGAGAAACTATTCCAACGGACAGGCTTCATAAGCGTAGCTGCCCTTCGAATCTACCCGCGCCAAGCCTCTTCTTCTCAGGCAACTACCTCATCCTCTAGAGGGCAGATGGCGTAAAACTTTCCCGAACGGAGTTCTAACGGACAAAAAATCGAATAAGACTCTCCCTCCTCCCAATTGATAAGCTTTTCTGGCTCAGGCAACCGCCGTACGATGGCGCCCAAGACCTCATGCCCTCCCGTTTCGCTTGGACTGGAAACTTTGCAGGCATGCTCGTGATTTGGCGGCTCATCTGAAAATTTCAATGATTTCCCGGCTTCCTTAACACCTGCCATCCATGAAGTTCCATCCTCGAATTCGACTCTTAAAAGTGTAATCGTCACGAAGATGCACCTGGCCTGAGCTTCTTTGTCGTGGGTCACAAGTGAATCGCTCCGAAGTACTGTTTCGCGTGCCCACATGTCCGCACCAGGTTCAATCATTCGCTCGGCTGGCCAACGTTGATTCGGAACATTTGTGTTTCTTCGACCGATTACCTTTTCTCCCGCGTCCATGGCGGTGACGACTGCTTCCACCCAGATGTGCGAGGTTTTCACGGACCACGTATTGAGTAGACATCCGGGCCGCGATTTTCCAGCTAAGTCCTTACGGTTGATACTGTTTCACCGTATTGCAAAAGCTTTTCCGCGAACTCCAATTTAATCAACAAGATACGAAACATACTCTAGGCAACTCCTTTATCACCTGTATGTTGCAAGAGGGGTGGGGCGCCCAGTATTTCCATTTGACACTCAGCCGCACCATTACTACACTCACGCCACTCTCCCGGAAAATCAGAGGCTCTCCATGCCGAGCAACCCTCCCCCTTCTCAGGACCCGGTTCGCCCGACTCCCCCGCAAAATGCCATGTCGGAGCCACTTCCCACCATCGCCGTCATCGCCATTCACGGCGTCGGCCAGCACGCCCCAGGCTCCTCCGCTCAGGCTTTGGCTACCCTGCTCGCCAGCATTGGTCGAGAAGACCGGCGCCCCGATACCCAGCCGCACGAGCGCCCCTACACAGGTTTTGTGATCAACTCCATTGACGTCCCGGTCCGCCCCGTACTAACCGAAGACGTGAAGGAAAAGGAAGTCGCCGATACCGGCGAATCTCAGCCCGGCAAGCCCACCACCGCCAACGAACGCTACCAGCACGGCTGGTGGGCCAAGGTCTGGGGCGTCTTCGACGAACGCCGCGGTTTCCTCGCTGCGCTGCGGCGAAGCGATTTCGATCCCCACGCGAAAAGCCGCATGACTGAGGAGGTTCACCCCAGAGTTGATCAGAAGTACGACTACCAGTTCATGCTCACCCAGCTTGCGGATTACAAAGGCGAGCCCGACCGCAATTTCTCCACCGTCCGGTTTGAATCCCAGCGCCGTCCTGGCTCCGCCAAACCGCACGTCCACATCTACGACGCGCACTATTCCGATCTCAGCAAACAAGAAAACTCCATCCTCGGTTTTTTCTTCGCCTTCTACCAACTGCTGTTTCACCTGGGCATTCTGAGTCTTCTGGCGGTCTATTGGGCGGAAGCCGACAATACTATCCCCCCGGCGCGCCACACCCATCGTTGGCGCCTCCATTCCTCGTTGCATGCGGCCAGCATCCGGCTGCTCACCATGTTTGTTCCGCTCTTGAATTTGCTGGTCTTATTCATAGGGTTTTCCGGCTTTGCGGACAAATTGCATGGTGTGGCGCTGCCCGCGGTCGGCCTTCCGCTCGCCGCCCTTTTGGCCTTGGCGGCATTTATCGCGCTGCTTAGAAAAATTAACTCTCCGCGCCGCCCGCTTTTTTGGGCATTAGTTCCAATTTTTTGTGCGCTTCTCGGCGTGGTTGTTCTCGCGTTGCTGGCCCACGTCACTTCCTTCACGCACCTTGCTGCCATGCGCTTGGTCTTGCTCGGCTGGCTGATTCTTGTGGGCGCGGTGGTTCTATGGATCTCCCTGCAATATGCGGAAATGCGACCGGGCGCCGGCTGGGTGGGCGGCGGCCTTTACGTGATCAATGCCGGATTCTTTGCGGCGTATTTCGTTTTATTGCCTGCCGGAAACCCCGCGCCCGCGGCCGCAGCTGCGCTCGCTTCTGTACGGTTCATGTTCGGCGAACTTACCGTGTGCTGGGTCCTCTGCCTGGTTACCGCATTTCTTGCATGGGCTTTGAGCAAGCTGTGCCTCGCCAGCGTCGCGAAAGATTCCAGCCAGCGATGCCGCGCACGCTCGGCTTTACGCACCGGACGCTTCGCCTTCGCCATTCCCGCTTCGCTTTTTCTTGTTGTGACGATTGCCATCTGGAGCGGCGTCGTCGAATACGGTTCCAGCAAACTTCATCTCTTTGACTCCGTTCCGAAGCCCTTGGCTGAGCCCCCCTGTTCGTCCCCGGGCCTGCGCGGCTGGATTGTTCCGGACATTTGTCAGCTCGACACCTGGGTCAGGGCGGTTTCCACCGCGGAAGTCGCCAGCAGTGCTGGCGACAGCGTCGCGGCTTCGAGGAATCAAGGCCCTTGGGACAACTATCTCCGTGGCTTGCTCCTGATCAGCGTGACCCCGGGACTGCCCGTCACGCTGGTTTTAATCGGCACCAGTTTTTTCCTGCTGGTTTGGGCTGCGCTGCCCTCCGTGATCTATGAAGGCTCGCCGCCCATGGCGGAAGACGCCACCTTCGAGGAAACGCGCGCGGCGGGAAATTGGCTTTCCCGCGGGATCGACAATACCGCCATTCTGATCCGCCTACTATG